>JARROG010000029.1:0-12481 GCA_037384185.1 Anaerolineales bacterium
AAAACTGCTCTGGAGAGAAAGGGATTCCTCCCGGACGTCTATCCGGATCTCCGCTGGTGAGACTGGAGCTCCCGGCATCCTAAGCGGCCGCTACCAGGTCGGGGGAAGTTTGCTGTATGGCGGAGGCAGCTTTGACGGCAGTCGAGGGGGGTTGGTATTTGTTGACCGGCTTTCCGGCCAACTGATCAGCGCTGATCAAAATGGGGAAGCATTCCAGACGCTGACCCAGCACTTGCATCAGGCAGCGTCCCCAAAAATTTCGCCTGATGGCAAGAGGGCTCTCATAATCGATTCCGATGGGGAGCAAGACGGTCTGTACCTGATTGACTTGGAAAACCGCCGGGAACTGGACCAGATCGATGGATCGGCCGACTTTTATAACTATCCTCGCTGGCACCCACAGGGAACCCTGCTGGCCTGGATGAGCTGGAACCACCCCCACATGCCCTGGACAACAAGTGAGATCTGGCTCGGGATGCTCGAGGCCTCCTCCACGGGTTCTTCTAAA
This sequence comes from Anaerolineales bacterium, assembly GCA_037384185.1. Taxonomy (GTDB): domain Bacteria; phylum Chloroflexota; class Anaerolineae; order Anaerolineales; family UBA11858; genus B10-G9. The sequence goes on from JARROG010000029.1 coordinate 509, forward strand.
CTGGCTGCCCGGGAACGGATTGCAGGGGGAGAGGGAATCTCTGTCCTTCAGCCCGAGTTCTCCCCGAACGGCCGCTTCCTGGCATATATCAGTGACCAAAGCGGCTGGTGGCAGCTGTACCTCTATGATCTCACCAGCCAGGATCGTACCCAGCTGACAGATACTCCTGCTGAGCATGCCCTGCCTGCCTGGCTGCAGGATCGGGGGTCATATGGTTTCAGCCCGGACAGTCAGCGTATCTATTTTTTACGGAACCAGAACGGGTTGCGCAGCTTATGGACCTGGGATCTCAAACTGGGAACCGAGGAACAGATCATCCTGGATGAAAGCTATACCTGGCTGGACTGGCTGGCTGTATCTCCCACCCGGGACGACATCGCAATGATCGCCTCCGCCAGCGACCTGCCGCCGAGGCTGATCAGGGCGAATAGTGACGGAAAGACTTCTATCATCCGGGAGACCTCAAGTGTAAGATTGTCACGCAATGTATTTTCCAAACCAAGATCCATCAGCTGGCAAAACAGCTCCAAAATAACAGCCCGGGGATTGTTTTACCCACCCAGTAATCCCGGATTCCATAGTTCGGGGAAACCACCTCTGATCGTTATCATCCACAGCGGTCCAACCCGACAAAAAGCAGCAGATTTCCAACCTCGAACCCAATATTTCACCAGCCGGGGTTTTGCTGTGCTGGAAGTCAACTACCGCGGCAGCAGCGGGTACGGTCGGAGGTACCGCCAGTCTCTGGCTGGAGAATGGGGTGTAGCAGATGTGGAGGACTGTCTGAGTGGAGCTTTATTCACTGCCGAACAAGGATGGACAGATCGGGAGAATATGTTCCTGCTGGGCAGCAGCTCAGGGGGCTTGACCGTTTTTCAGACCCTGGTGCGCCATCCCGGTGTGTTCAGGGCAGGAATCACTCTTTACGCGGTTGTCAACCACCTTGATCTCCTCAACGACCCTTTGAAGTTCGAACGTTACTATTCAGACTGGCTGATTGGACCCTATCCTGAGTCAAAGGATCAATACCGGGACCGTTCGCCGGTCTTCTTTGCAGATAAAATCAAAGATCCAGTACTGGTCTTCCAGGGGGGGCAGGATTCAGTCGTACCCCAGGATCAGGCAGAGCAGATCATTAAAGCCCTGGATGCTAACGGCGTTCCTCATGAATATTATCTCTATCCGGAGGAAGGCCACGGATTCAAACAAGCTGAGACGATTGTCGATTTTTACAATAAAACTGAGCAGTTTATCAGGCAATTCTTAAGTGACCGATAAGGAGATATGATTGATGAAAATTGTTGTCTTTGGAGCAGGTATGGTTGGCAGTGCAATCATCAAGGATCTTGCTGAGGAAAGTGAATTTGAAGTGTTGGCTGTTGATTTCAGCGACCAGGCTCTTCAGAATTTGCAGGGAACCCCTTCCGTGACTGTTCAACAGGCGGACCTAAAAAAACCCGGTACCATCCCGGACCTGGTCAAGGATGCAGACTTGGTGGTCAGTGCTGTACCCGGTTTTATGGGTTTCAACACATTGCAGGAGATCATCGAGAGCGGCCGGAATGCAGTCGATATTTCCTTCTTTCCTGAAGATCCGTTTGAACTAGACGAACTGGCAAAACAAAAAGGTCTCACGGCGGTCGTTGATTGCGGAGTCGCCCCCGGGTTGTGCAACCTGATTGCGGGCTACGTTGCGGCGAAGCTGGATAAAACAGATTACTACCACTGCTACGTGGGAGGTCTTCCAGAAGTGCGTCAATGGCCTTTTGAATACAAGGCGGTATTTTCGCCGGTCGATGTCCTGGAAGAGTACACCCGTCCAGCCAGATTTGTGGAAAATGGACAGGAGGTGATCTATCCAGCCCTGTCCGGTGTGGAGCTGATCGATTTTCCAGAGATCGGCACCTTGGAAGCCTTCAACACGGACGGGTTAAGAACTTTGCGGAATACCTTGGACATTCCTACTATGCGAGAAAAGACTTTACGCTATCCCGGCCATGCCAACCTGATGCGTGTGTTCAGGGAGAGCGGTTTCTTCAGCGCAGAGCCTCTGGAAATCAACAGCCTATCAGTGCAGCCCCTCGCCCTGACATCACGCTTGCTCTTTGATCAATGGAGGATGACTGAAAGCGATCGGGATATTACGGTCATGCAGGTGCTGATCTCGGGTTGGAAAGGCCAAACCCGGATGGAATACCAATTTGACTTGATCGATCACTTCGACGACCAAAAAGGTGTCAGCTCCATGGCGAGGACGACCGGATACACCTGCACCATTATTGCCCGTCAGCTGCTGAATGGTACCTTCACCTGGCAGGGAATCTGTCCCCCTGAACTGATCGGGGGGATACCGGGCACTTATCCCAACCTGATCAGTGAATATCAAAAGCGAGGGATCCAGATCAGGGAAACGATCCGCGAGAAATGATATATGCATGACAGCACGCCTGACCTCCAGCACTTAATTGAGCTGGCCTATAAGCTGGGGGCAAGCAACGCCGCAATCCTCTCCAGCAGTCAGATCGAGATCCGCGATCCACTGGCTCTCAAGTGCAGTCAGCCCCGCTGCACAAACTACGCACAATCATTCAGCTGTCCGCCGTATGTATCAGGACCGGCAGGATTCAGAGAGCTGGTGAAACAGCTGCCTGACGCTCTGGTGGTCCGGTTGGTAGTTCCGGCAACAATGCTGCTGAGCTGGGAGCGATTTGAGCTCGGCCGAGTCCATCACGAGCTGGTCGCCAGGTTGGAGCATGCCGCTTCTAAACTGGGCTACCAGAAATCCAGGGCATTTGCCGGAGGTTCCTGCAAGGAACTTTTCTGCCAGGAATATCTCTCCTGTCAGCGTTTAAACGGCGGCACTTGCCGCTACCCCGATCTAGCGCGGCCATCTCTGTCCGGCTATGGAGTGGATGTATTCAAACTGCTGCTCAGCTGCGGTTGGGAGACGCACTTCAAAAACCAAGACCCCAAAAATCCAGATGACAGCCTGGCGTGGGTTGCAGGGTTGGTACTTATTGGTTAAACTTCGAGGAAAAATAATGAATCCAAGGAGTTCACTGTATGCCAATGTTGACAATAGAAGGTGTTGGAGAATTTGAAGTCGAAGCCGGTAAACGACTCGTGCTGGCACTGGAAGACAATGGGGGAGAACCGCTGCACCGCTGTGGGGGTTATGCCCGCTGTACCACATGTCGCGTTGAATTTCTTTCCGGAGAACCGGAAACTATGACTGAGGCAGAACGCAGCAAGCTGGAAGAACAAGGTAATTTGGGAAAATTCCGGCTTTCCTGCCAGTGTACAGTTGATCACGACATGCATGTCCGGGTGATCAACCGTTTCAGCGAAAGCGGATTGGATTCACCGGGAGACCGTCCCAAGGACTACATCACACCCGTTCCTGGCGAAGACGATAAGTGAGATTCCATGCGTCTGGCGCTCCGCTTCAGCGACTAACCAGACGCCAGATAGCCAGAAAGTCTTCCATCAAGGTTCTATCTAACAAAAATGTGATCGACCAAATTCTGCTGGCGGCCAATCAGTTTGAGGCTGCCAGGGCCTGGTCGATGGTTTCCTGTAAATTTTCAAAAGGCTGATTCCCGCGGAGCATCACGCCGTTGATAAAGAAAGTTGGGGTACCGGTCACACCCAAATCACTTGCCATTGCCTGGTCTGCGGCAAAAGTATCACGGAAGCGATCCGCTGCCAGACAGCCATTGAAAGCATCCATGTCAAGATCAAGCATCCCGGCAAAGGTCTCCATGGTTTTTGAGAGATCCGCATTGGGACTGGTAAACAGATTCCCCTGATTGGCAAAAATCAGGTCATGGAACTGCCAAAAAGCACCCTGCTCTCCCGCACAAAAAGCGGATTCAGTAGCCTGATAAACCGAAGGCACTTGTAGACCCCAGCCCACCGTATGGTAAACCAAGGTAGCTTCACCGGTCTTGATATACTGGTCTTCCAGAAGCTTTTCATTCCCAACAGCAAAATCAGCGCAATGACTGCAGCTGAAGTCAGAGAAGACATCAATCACAACAGGTGCGGAAGGATCTCCCAGGCTGCGGATATCATACTGATCCGCCTGAGTATATTCTGGCACCCGGATCTGGCGGTCGTTCAAGTTCACCCGGGAGCTATTAATGGCAGCGTAGGCGATCGCTCCGATCACCAGCAACACGCCACCGCCCAAGATTAGACCCAAAATCAGGTTCTGCTGACGTTTTTTCTGACGCCGAGCATTCATGTATTTACGAGAACTCATTACACCATCCCTCCCATTAAATGATATTCAATGATATTCCAAAACTAAATCGAAAGCCTGCCATGCAATAGGATTTAACAAATTATTAATTGAAAGAATTACGTCATTATTAGACCTTTTGCATTGAAACCAACTGAAGAAACTAATATATGCCAATTATCTCCTAAGAAAAATTACAGACATCCAGCGCTGGATCCAGCTCAGACCTGAAAGAGCAGATCTACCACCCCTTAATTTTCCCTAAAATCTCACCTGTCCTGATCCCGGGAAGCTGGGAGGAATTCACACACTCTTGAACGAGAATTCCTCTCAGCCTGCACCAGAAATAACCGATGTTTGAACCGTTTGATTTAAGGAGCCAAACTTGCGGGCAGCGGATTGGCAGCCAATTCCAGGATGACGTCCAGACTGCAAAAACTGTCTACATGCCAGATCATCTCTCCCTGTACCGCATAAGATGACTGACTCGCCATATCGGTCAGTGAAGCGGAAAAACTGCCTTCGAAGCGTTCCTGGCTGTTCTCGCGCATGGTGAATGACACCTGCTGCCCAACACCGAAACTGCTGGTGTCAAACATCACAGTGGCAGCCTGTCCTGGGACCAGCAGCATGAACGGATACTGGGACCTGTTGGCAAAGATAGCGCTGAAAGGTAGACTGGATAACTCTGCAGGTGAAGGCATTCCGGACCCGTTCTCGCCAGAGGGTCCTAAGTAACCCTCTTGAGCCAGCAGCTGCAAGGATTCAACGTTAGCTGTGGTGATGTTCGTACTCGGGAAGAGAATATCTCCCTTCAGGTTTCCACTCTGGGCTCCAGAGGCGGTTCCTGTCCAGCCGCATCCGGCGATCTCAATCTCCTGCAGATAATGGCGGGTATCTCCACCTTCAGGGAGGTCAACCCAGGCTTCTAGCTCCACAACATCCCGGTCAGCTGCATCAAAAGGAAGAGGGAGAATTTCATAGACGCGGTAGGAATAGTCCCCGTTTGGTTCAGTGGGCTGGAAAGTTTTCTGGAGTTCTTCTCCATCCACAGCCAGATGGATTTCGAAATCCTGGACATTTTGATCTTCATCGATCCCATCAACCTGGATCAGGATGAAAAGTTCGTCATTCTCTCCATCACCTGCAACTCCCTCAACAGGCACAGCGTCCTTCTCTTCCAACTTGGTGCGATACACTGGCTGCATCAAAAACACAACTTCCCGGCCCCGGGGGTCGGATCCCTGATCAAGCACCATTTTCAGCTCAGCACCATGCCAGTCCTCGCTGTGTTCTGTATGACTTTCAGATTGGGTGGTCTTTTCATAAGCAACAGAAGCTCTGAGCCCGTGATCGATCAATTCTGTGAAAAACTGCTTGGCGGTGGCTTTTCCGCGAGTACCTTTGACGGACTGGGTCCATCCAAATACAGCCGTATTTGTCCCCTTCAGGGCGTTTGCAAGACTTTCATCCTTCATCAGCTGGCAGCTGGTAAAGAAAAGAATGGTGTCATCCAACCCGCCGGGGTATCTGTTCCGGAAAAAATCAGTTGTGACCAATTCTCCCCAGACCTCGTCGCCGGGTTTGTGAAACCAGGCTATCCCGGCAACATCCCTTGGATTCTCAAGGAGATACTCCCTGGTTTGATAATGCCCGGTTTGGATTGTGGTGACGCATTCCCCCTCCTCAACGCTGGTTCCCTCAATAACTCCAGCCGTGTTCTCTGGAAGCGTCTCCCGGTCTCCGGACACAACCGGACGGCCGGAGCTGGTCACACTTTTACCCGGGCAGAACTGGTAGCCGTGAGCAAAGACATGGATCAAATCATAATTCTCCCAACCGAGGAACTGCTCGTAGGAAGGACCTGCTGACGGCGTTTCAGCTGAGATCAAATCTTTTGCGTTTGAATCGCGCTGAAGATATTTAACACACCCGGCACATTCATAGTCAGGATACTCTTTTAATTGATTCTGGACTGTATCATAGACACTGGATCCAAATTGCCAGACTATTGGATTGACAAATATCGCTTTTTTCTGCGGCTTTTCTCGAGGAGGATTCTCTCCAATCGGACCATCGCCATCGGGCAGATAGGGGCTTAACAGGACCTTTGACCCAACTTGCGATTCTTGCTGGCTAACTTCTTCATCAAGGCCAAATTGAAAGGCCTCCGGATGCAGAAAAACCATCGGGGGAGCGCCGTTCACCCGGTACCAGACCCCACGCTCGTCATAATACATCTCGGCGATATCCCCCTCATCCAACAAACGTTCTGCAACAGCCACGGCGGTACCGTCGAGAGCAAAGGTCTCATCGGCCAGATCCATCAGTTCCATCGATCGTTCAATCTTTTCGCGTGGCGTTTCAGCAAACGTGCAAGGATAAGCTAATTGTGTGCAGCGGAGGGATTCATCTGTTGTCGTATTTGTTGAATCATTGGACTGGTTGACTTCTCCATCCAAGAAAGAAGATTGCTCTCCATTATCACCACCCCCGAATGGCAGACTGCAAGCCAGTGAAGCGATCAATAAGGCACTTATCACCAATAAGATCTTATTTTCAGCTAGTATTTTTCTCAACAACATGTAGGACTACCTCCAAGTAACTAATAATAAATTGATTCAGCGAGCAGCATAAGCTGCTGACAGACCACTCAGGAACAGGAATGACCTGGTATATCCCAAATCACTAAACCCACCGGCGTATATTGCGGATGGTTGAAATTATTAATGGGAACAAATTAATCAAACTGGATATTTGTAGAAATTATGTTAAGGGAGAATTCTCAGGCCAATGCCCAAAAAGAAGGTTTCTTAGACAATTTTAATTTCGTGAATTCTTGATATATATATTCAGGGGGGGTTCGCTTAAAATACAAATCCACCGGCTTAGCGGTGGATTTGTACGCTTGTTAATCGCTTGGACTAACTTCTTTTCCCTAAGATCGCTTTGGTGAGCTCAGCAGCCACTGAAGGGCCGAGCAGCAGGGGCAGAATGATCTCCCACTGCAGCCAACCCAGCGGGGCGGTCCCGAAGATACGCTGCAGGAATGGCACGTAAACCACAATCAGCAGCAGGATCAGGGAAGAAATGATCGCATAATTCATCACCTTATTGCTGAACACACCAATCCGGAAAATCGACACTCGCTCTGAACGGGCAGTGAACGCTCGCAGCAATTCGGAAAATGACAGGGTTACAAAAGCCATGGTAGCGGCCATATCAGGAAAGTTACGCAGTCCAATCCAGTAAGCGCCCAGGGTGACAGCAGTGATCGCCACTGTCTGGATGCCGATCCCGGTGAGCATAAATCGGTTCAGGATGGGTTCATCTGGATCACGGGGAGGACGCTCCATCAGATCCGGGTCCCCTTTTTCCAACCCCAGCGCCAGCGCCGGAGCCCCATCAGAAATCAAATTCAGCCACAGAAGCTGGATGGCACTGAGAGGTGATTTCCAGCCGATCATGGTCGCCAGGAATATGGTAGCGATCTCGGCAATGTTGCAGGACAGCAGGAAGTAAACGAATTTGCGGATGTTGCTGTAAATCACTCGCCCTTGCTCTACCGCAGAGACAATACTGGCATAATTATCATCCGTTAGCACCATATCCGCTGTTTCTTTGGCGACATCAGTACCGGTAATGCCCATGGCGATCCCGATATCCGCCTTTTTGATGGAGGGCGCGTCATTGACGCCGTCTCCGGTCATCGCTACCACTTCATTATTGGCCTTGAGGGCATCAACAATGCGGACCTTATGTTCCGGGGAAACCCGGGCGAACACGTCCGTCAGGTTCACCGCCTCTCTGAGGTCCTCATCTGAGATCTCGTCCAGTTCGCTGCCGGTCAGGACGCGATGTCCCTCCCTCAGTAAACCAATTTCACGGGCAATCGCCTCAGCGGTGTTAGGATAATCCCCTGTGATCATGGCAGTCCGGATACCAGCGCTGCGGGCTTTTTCCAAAGCAGGCATGACTTCCGGCCGAGCAGGATCGATCATCCCCAGCAGACCGACAAAAATCATCTCCTGCTCGATATCATGATTCAGATCGCCATTTTCATGATAATCCAGGTCTTTGACCACCCGATAGGCCACCCCCAGCACCCGGAGTGCCTGACTGGTCATCCGGTCATTGGCAGCTAGAATCCGCTGGCGCTGTTCATCATTCAGCGGAATGGCCTTGTCATCCCGACTTTGATAGTGTGTGCAGCGCTCCAAAACTACATCTGGAGCTCCTTTCTGGGCGACGACATACCAGGTTTGCTGTTTCTGGTCGTAAAACGGAGATACATCTCCAGCTGTAGGATCCTCTATCGCATGAACAGTAACCATTCGTTTCCGCTCAGAATCGAAGGGTATTTCCTCGATTCGAGGATATGATTGAGCCAGGGGCGCCGGCAGCGCTCCGCCTTTCGCCGCTGCTACCAGCAGCGCTCCCTCAGTCGGATCACCCACCATCCGGACCGTTTTCCTGCCCTGGTCATCATAATCGGTTTCCAGCACAGCGTCGTTGTTAAGGGCTCCAATCCAGAGAGCAGTGCGGATACCTGGATAATCAGACAGGTCAATCGGCTCACCATCGCACAGGAATTCCCCTTCCAGGTTGTATCCGGACCCGGTGATATCCAGAAATTCTCCATCGACAGCAATATTGGTCACCGTCATCTCATTCTGGGTCAGGGTGCCAGTTTTGTCAGAGCAGATAATCGTCGCCGATCCAAGGGTTTCAACCGATGACAGCCTTCGAATCAGCGCATTGCGGGAGATCATCTCCTGCATTCCCAACGCCAGGGTAATCGTTACCACTGCAGGTAAACCTTCAGGCACGGCAGCTATCGCCAGGCTGACAGCGATAATGAACATCTCGAGCGGGGCCGTGCCGGTGATCATCCCCTCCACAAATACGATCCCACAGATCACCAGAGTCACCCAGCCCAGGGTCCGTCCAAAGCTGTCCAACCTTTTTTGCAATGGAGTTTGAACCTCTTCGACCTCCTGGAGCATGGATGCGATCTGGCCGATCTCTGTATCCATTCCAGTACTGACCACCACCCCAACACCACGACCGTAGCTGACCACTGTGCCGGTATAAGCCATCGTCTTTCGATCGCCCAGCAGCCGGGACAAAGTTACCAGCTTCCAGGAAAACAATATCGCCGGGAACCACTTCCCGAGCAGGGATCGCTTTTCTGTGACCATCGCGGAGCACATTGGCATCTGGCGAGGCCATCTTTTTCAAAGCTGCCAGAGCTTCCTCTGCTCTGCTTTCCTGGATCACACCCAACCCGGCGTTAAGGAGGACAATGGTCATGATAGCTGCCGCTTCGACCCAATCTCCCAGGACAGCAGAAATCACTGCAGCCACCAGCAGCAGGATCACCACAAAGTTAGCAAACTGATCATAAATCTTGGCCCAGATGCTGGTAGGAGGAGCTTCCCGAAGCTCATTCTTGCCATAGGTCTGCTGGCGTTTTGAAGCCTCTTCAGATGATAAACCCACTTCCCGCTTGACATCCAAAGCGGAAAGCGCCTGGTCGGCGCTCAGGGCATACCATTCTTTTGAAATCTGCTTTTGTTCCGGCAGGGATTGATCTTGCTCTAGGCTCACGTTAATTCTCCACTCTATATTCTCTGTAATATCAAATCAGCAGGAGGGTCTACTCTCCAGCTGCTTGGTCCTCTGTAGGTTTTAATCCGCCTGGCACCTCCACGAAGATGTACCAGTCGGTGATCGTGTCCAGCCGATCCGAAGGTTCAAAAAGTGGTCCGATTCTGACACCTTTGACCTCAGCGGCGACCCCATAATTGTATACTGGGTAATACAGCGGAAGTGCCGGAAGCTGATCATAAAAACGAACTTGAAAATTCTTGTATAACTTAGCCCGCTCAGTGACATCAAGAATGATGCGAGCCTGTTCAAGATACTCGCTGGCCCGACGGTCATTCCACATGGAATAATTCTGCCCACCCGTAGCTTGCGTCTGATGCCAGAAAGGATACGGGTCAGGATCAGGCATACTTGTCAGATTCAGATCCACCAGAGCAGCCTCATAATCCCGATCATTCAGCCTTTGCATCAACTCATCATAAGGAAGTCCTTCCAGAGTTACGTCATATCCCAATGCGATCCAGTTTTCCTGGATGGCCTGTGCTATCTCGTTGTGCAGGCCGGTGTCCGGGTAGATGAGATCAACAGAAAGCCGGTCGCCATCTTCATTTGTCCGGACATCGCCTCCCTCTGCTGGAAAGGTAAAGCCCAAATCCCGGATGGTATCAACAGCTAATTCGGGATCAAAATAGTAGCGGGGCAAATTGTCGTAGTAGGCCCAGGTTTTTGGAAAGATCGGGCCGTCAGCAATGATCGCCTGCCCCTGGTTAATATGGTCCACGATAAACTGGCGATTTATACCCTCCAAGAGGGCCTTGCGCATCTCGACCACCTGAAAATAAGGAACTTCAGGGTTGTCCAGGTTGAGCAGCACCAGACTCATTTCCGGCAGGCGGCTGGTATAGACACTGAGATCCTCATCCAGCAGTGCATCGTTCAGGATATCTTGGGAAATCTCACCAATTCCCAGGATCTCTCCGTCCTGGTAAGCCTGCCAGACAGCCTGAGAGTCTGGATAATAACGGAAGGCGACCTGGTCCAGAAAGGCCGCATCGCCGTAATAGTCAGGGTTCTTTTTCAATACCACACCGCTAATATCGCCATCCTCGACGATCAGCTGGTCAAATTGGAAAGGCCCTGTCCCCACCGGTTGGAGATTAAATGGTGCATCAACGATTTCTGCAGGGCTGAGCCCACTAAGCAAGTGAGCGGGCAGAATTCCAAAATCCAAGTAATCCAAAAATGGGGAAAATGCTTCTGGGAGCCTGAACTGCAGTGTAGTCTCATCGAGCGCCTCCACCTCGATCTCATTCCAGAAAGCAGCAATATCATCTGGCACCGGGAAATCGGGATCCTTGAGCAAGTTGACTGTGAAGACTACATCATCACTGGTTACAGGTTCTCCATCGTGCCAGAAAGCATCTGTGCGCAGCGAAAAATTGTAGACTTCACCCGTCTTGGAAATTCCCCAGGCAGTGGAAAGGTCTGGTTGTGGCAGTCCATTGCTGTCAAAGCGGATCAAACCCGAGTAAATCAAACTGACTGGATCTTGATCAGGCGGGTTGAAGGCTGCCAGGAGCGGATTCAAACGAACAAGGGAGCCGACAATCCCTTCTGCATAGAGGCCACCGCTGGTAGGTTCTGGTGCTTCTACAAGAACCGGTTCAGCTTGCTGGCCCCAGAGCACAAACCCAATCACAACCAGTGCCAGGACAATAATCAAAATCTGCCAGCGAAGTTTTTTTATCAAGTTCATGGAGTACTTCCTGCTGTATTGGAACCCATCTCCCCCCAGAGATTAAACCTCGCCGGAAAACATGGTAGCCCATATTTTCCGGCGGTCTTTTGGCAAGGCTGGGCAAGCCGGTCCAGGCCTGCCTCTGTATTAAACTGTTACAATGACCGTGGCAATTGCCAGGCCAAAGAACAGAATGCTTAGTCCGATTGTGACTTTAAAAAGCGTTTTCTCAATTCCCCGGCGGGCAGAAAACACACCACCTGTATCAGCTCCAGTCAACCCTCCCAGACCAGCGCCCTTGCTCTGCAGAATGACACTGGCGATCAAAGCGACTGAAGTGATGATCAATCCTATATTCAGATATGTCGACACAAAAACCTCC
>JARROG010000030.1:0-15606 GCA_037384185.1 Anaerolineales bacterium
AGGTGATCTGAGGGGGCTCGATATCCATCAACTGGACCCGACCGTCCGGCAGGCGGATCATGTTGCGGGTGATGGGAAACATCATTTCACCGGGATGGGCAAAAGAGGCATTTATTTCTGCAAAGATGTTTTCCCTATGAAGGGTGCTGGCGTCTTTCCGAAGGCCGCGGACGGTTATCTTCACCTCCGGATCCAGCGGTTCGACGATTTCCATCTGCCGGGGAAGATGCTTGATCTCAATGGGAATCTTGAAACTCACCTGAAAATTCTGCTGCCCGGCCAGGATGAGCCAGAGAAGACAGACCACGCAGAAGGTGATCAGTTTGGTTCGCCAGCGGTGGGTCAGGTGAAACCGTATCTTTTCCGTCCAGCCCTCATGCACCGGTCCGGCGGGCGCCATGGCCTCCCGTACGCGCGCAAAGAGATCATCAGCGGTCTCAACCCTATGGATTTCTCCTCCCCGGGCGAGGGAGACCTCGCCCCGCTCTTCCGACACAATCACCACCCAGGCGTCACACCGCTCTGAGAGTCCCAGCGCCGCCCGGTGCCGGGTCCCCCATTCCTTGGGGAGCCCTTCGTCCGGGCTCAACGGGAGGTAACAGGAGACCTCCACAATCTGGCCGTCTTTGAGGAGCACGGCTCCGTCATGAAAGGGCGATTGCTTCTGAAAGATGCTCTTGAGTGTCTCAGGCGTGGGATCGGCTTCCAGTCGCTGGCCTTCGGTGATGTGTTCATCCACTTTATCCCCACGCCGGATAACGACCAGAGCGCCGGTCTTCTCTTTGGCCAGTGCGAATATGCCGTTTGCAAACCCCGACACCCAGCCCCCAGGCGCCGCCAGCCGCCGAAGTCCCAATCGTTGGAGCGGGTTCACCTTCTCCAGCACCTGCCGGATTTCGGACTGAAACAGGACCACAATGAGGATAATCAAGATCTGCCACATGAATTGAAACACCCATGTGGTGAGAAACAATCCCCAGGTCTTGGCAACGGTGAAGATGGCCCCCAAGACCAGAAGGCCGATGATGGCCTTAAACGCCTTGGTTCCCTGGAACCATAAGAAGAGATAATAGGCCACAACCGTGAGGAATAGGATATCGAGGCCGTCCTGGATTCTGAAATTGGATACGATGGCAAAGAGGCTCATGGCTGGGTCTCTCGGGATCGGTTGGCAGCCTAGAAGAACACGTTACGATAGCGTAACAAAAGGCTATCCCGTTGGCAAGTTGCAAAATACCCGACGGTATGCCGACAGGAAGCCGGCGGAGAAAGCCGCAGCCGGACTCAACGACCCGGCAGACCAAATCACGGACATCGTGTCGAGATACAAATTGCCTTGATCACCGGTTGCTGAATTCAAAAACTGAAGTCTTTTTCCTTGAACAGGAAAAGGCAGGTATCGGCGACCCTCTCGTCGTAGAGGGTCCCTCTATTTTGCCGGATCTCTTCCAGGGCCACGTCGATGCCGAGAGCCGGGCGGTAGGGTCTGTGAGACGCCATGGCCTCCACCGTGTCGGCCACCGCCAGAATACGGGCCTCGATGAGGATCTCCTCCCCTTTAAGCCCCTTTGGATACCCGCTCCCATTCATCCGTTCGTGGTGCTGAAGAACGATCTCGGCGATGGGCCAGGGGAAATAAATACGGCTCAAAATGCCATGGGCGACCTGCGGGTGCGTCTTGAGCAGGTTGAACTCCGTCTCGTCTAATCGAGTGGGCTTGCTGAGGATCCCTGCCGGAATGGCAATTTTACCGATATCATGAATAAGCGCTGCCATTTGCAGGCCTTCTATACGGTCATCGTCCAGTTCCATCTGCTCCGCGATGGCAGATGCAATGGTCTTGACCCGCTGCTGATGCCCTGCAGTATAGGGATCCCGTCTCTCTACAGTGAGGGCAAGAGCCTGGATGGTTCCAAGGAGCGCCTTTTTTAGATCCGTCATGCTTTTCTGCAATTGAATTTCGGCCCGTTTGCGATCACTCACGTTGTTTAGGATAATGATGGTGGTATGCGTCTGCCCGTCTATGGGCGTGGCGCTGAGGGTGACATAATGTTCATTCAAAAGGAGCGGGTCGGTCTCGGATATATCCTGTGGACCTTCTGAAACGGACCGCAGCACCTGCTCGACGCGTTTTTTGTCTTCCCCTTTAAAAAGCTTCTCAAAATGTGAGCCCAGCAGGTCTTCTTCCGAATCTCCGATGAGTTTAAGGGCCGACTCATTGGCATAAACGATTCGTCGATCCGATGTAAGCTCCAAAATCCCCTCCGACATAGTTCCCAGAATCAACTCAAAGTGTCGGGTAATAAAAAGGAGTTCACGGGTCGCTTTTCTCGGGAAAATCTCTTCCATCCCCTTGGCTTCCCGGGAAACATGTGCGGACGTTTTCGTTTCGAGTTCCTTTAATGCCACATGAATATTCTTGGCCATCTGATCAAAGGGGCCCTTCACGACCGTACCTTCAATACCGAAGGCGTCAAAATCCGTTTCCATCTCGGCCAAATACCCTGAAACGATGATAATGGCGGTTCTGTCAAAGCGTTTTTTGCTCCGGATAATTTTGCAGAGTTTTTCTCCATCGATACCGGGCATCACCAGATCGAGGAAAATAAAGTCAGGGACCAGATTGGTCAAGATGTCCAGGGCGGCCAGGCCATCTTTGGCGGTGACCACCTCGTAACCATCCTGGCTAAGAAGGTCCTTCATGAACTCTCGGATGAACTCATCGTTATCGATGACCAGTACGGTTTTCATGCGATCAGTGCTCCTTAGGGCTGACGCCTCAATTCAGCTCAATGGATAGCAGGGGCATCGGGCTTCATATTGTCAACGATCCGTTTTCCGAATTGCGAACATTTGACCTCTGTTGCGCCTTCCATCTGCCGAGCCAGGTCATAGGTCACAGTGCCTTCTTGAATGGTCTTTTCCATGGCCGAAAGCACGAGGTCTGCGGCCTCATGCCAGGTCATGAAACGGAGCATCTCCACACCGGATAAAATGAGCGATCCCGGGTTCACTTTATCGAGCCCCGCATATTTGGGTGCCGTGCCGTGGGTCGCCTCAAACAGAGCACACCGCGTCCCGATGTTCGCGCCGGGCGCGTGATGCGGGGCGTTGGGCCGCCCCGGCCAGTAGTTGCATAGCCACTGGTGGTGAAGTGAGAGCAAGAAACAGGAAAAAGGAGAAGATTATGGAGCACAATCCCGCCACGCAGTTTATGAGTCAAGGTTACGTTTGATCGGAGTCTGTCCTTCTGGCCGTGTGCCAGGAATTGGATTTGGCACCAGAGAATACTGCCATTCCCCAAATTGCCAGCGGCTTTGCCGGTGGGATCGGGAATACCGGAGCTGTCTGCGGGGCTGTTGTCGGCGCTGTGATGGCCATTGGCTTGAAAATGGAGCGGGGTGAGACCATGGAGGATTTGCTCCGGGTTGGGTCAGCTGCTCAGGAATTTCGGAAGCGTTTTGAAGCTGAAATGGGAACGATCAGCTGCCGGGAATTGACCGGAGTGGATCTGAATACGGAGGAAGGGATGAAGCAGGCCATGAACACGAATCTGGCTCAAAAGGTCTGTTTTCCAGCAGTTGGTACTGCCTACCAGCTTGTCCTGGATGTTCTGGAGGAAACCAATTAAGTTGGTGTGAATAACACTCAAAGACTATAAGTAGAATTCAACAGGGCACTCATATTCGTATTTCGCCCCCCTGTCTGCTGCGCAGGAAATTCGCAAGCTGTACAAATCGCATGGTTTGATGCTTTTTGAATTCGCTGGTTGCTGAAGAATCAGAAATGGGAGATTAATGATGAAGATCGGTTTGCAAATTCCATCTTTTAAATACCCTGGCGGCGCTGCTGCTATCCGGCCCACATTGAAAGAAATCGTTACTACAGCTGAGAAGGGCGGCTTTTACAGCATCTGGGTCATGGATCATTATTATCAAATCAAGGGCTTATTCGAGGAAACCTACACGGACCCGATGCTGGAAAGCTATACCACGCTGGGATATTTTGCCGGGTTAACAGAAAAAGCCTACCTGGGAACTTTAGTAACGGGCGTTATTTATCGCCATCCAGCTGTGCTGATGAAAATGGTCAACACGCTCGATATTCTGAGCGGAGGTAGAGCCTATCTGGGCATTGGCGCTGCCTGGTACGAAGAGGAAGCCCAAGGTTTTGGGATTCCTTACCCCTCGACCACCCAGCGTTTTCAGCTGCTGGAGGAAAATCTCCAGCTCGCGAAAGCCCTCTGGGATAGTGAAGAGACCTCATTCCAGGGCCAGCATCTATCCGCGCCGGCGATCACCAATAATCCCCGCCCGATCTCAAAACCCCATCCCCGCCTCCTGATCGGTGGAATGGGGCCAAAGAAAACACTCCGAATGGTCGCTCAATATGCAGACGCCTGCAACTTTTTTGAAGGAGCAGGCCGGAAAAAGATGCAAGACTCACTTGATATACTCAAGGCGCATTGTGAAAACTTGGGTCGGGACTACAATGCCATTGAGAAAACATCCCTTGGCACGGTCCATCTTTCTGGAGATGATACAGTCCCCGGAATCATCAAGCGGATCACAGAACTCTCGGCTATGGGGTTTAACCAGGCCATCTTCAATATGCCGGATGTTTACACGATCGCACCCCTTGAAACCTTCGCCAGGGAAATCATTCCAGCTGCAGCTGATCTCTAACCGAGAAAAAAGGAGGGGGAGAGCAGATCTTTGCCAGTTCTGTAACACACCTGCAGCCTAATACGAATGGTTGCTGGGAATCGTCTGCGATCAAATCACCCAGAACATGGCTATATGGGTTAACTTGGAAAGGATACCGGTTACAATTGTTTGGGTTGTAAGCCGATTGTAGTTACTGTCTACTGAGAAATGAGGGTTGAATGGGACCAGTTGAATTGAATCAATATTGCTCGCGGTACTTGCAAATGCTGTGTGAAGAGATACCGGAGCGCTCCGTGGGCAGTCCCGGTAACAGGATGGCCACAAAGTTCTTTGAGGAAGAGATCGTTGCAGCCGGCTGGAAATCCGAGATCCAGGAGTTTGATGCGATCGATTGGGAGGATGGGGGAGCGGTATTGCAATCTGAAAACTCAAGCTTTGATGTATTCGTGAGTCCTTACTCCCTCGGCTGCACAGTTGAAGCGCCCCTCATCAGCGCCTCATCTGCTGCGGAATTGGGATCGCTCGATATGACCGGAAAGATCCTGCTCTTGCACGGTGAAATTGCCCATGAACAGCTCATGCCCAAGAATTTTGTGTTTTTTAATCCGGAATCCCATCAGCACATCATTTCCCTGCTGGAACAAGGCAGCCCTGACGCCATCGTCTGTGCGACGGGAAGGAATGCGGCACTGGCTGGAGGCGTCTATCCATTCCCGCTGATTGAAGACGGAGATTTCAACTTGCCTTCAGTATATATGACCGAAGAGCAAGGAAAGGAGCTTTTAGCTCATGTCGGTAAGACAGTAGCCTTGAATTCAAGCTCGAAACGGATTCCTGGAAAGGGCTGTAATGTAATTGGGTCGAAGGGGAAATCTGATGAGCGGATGGTGATTACCGCCCATATCGATGCCAAGAAAGGCACCCCTGGGGCGATTGACAACGCGACGGGCGTCATCGCGCTGCTACTGTTAGCGCGCCTGCTGGAGGATTACAAGGGAGAACGGACGATTGAGATTGTGGCCTTGAATGGGGAAGACTACTACGCAGTTCCCGGACAAATGCGCTATATAGCTGAAAATCAGGGCCGTTTCGATGAGATGATTCTTAATATCAATATTGATGGAGCAGGATATCAGGAAGGAAAGTCGGCATTTTCGTTTTACGGTTTGTCTGAAGATCTGGAAAGTAAAGCGCGGGATGTTTTCGGTAAATTTGATGGGTTAACGGAGGGCAGCCAATGGCCCCAGGGAGACCACAGCATATTCATTCAATATGGCTGTCCTGCTATTGCTGTCTCATCAAAATGGTTCACTGATAATATCGCGACCCAGCAAATCACCCATACGCCAAAAGATAATATCGGGATTGTTGACTGCCAAAAAGTGGTGGAAATTGCCGAAGCACTTAATCTTTTCCTCAGGAAATGACCGAGCCAGGCATGCTGTAAGGATTCTGCCAGGATCTGCGTTTGGGATTTCTTCCACTGGTCCAGTCAATTCGGGGAACTTGCCTGGTTGGTTTTTCTCAGGTAGCTGATCTGACGGAGTATGATACTGATAACTGGAGCACGAACAGCAAGTTGTAGAAAAGGACTAAAGAGATGAATTTAGATGATATGCGCCTCGACAGCGCGATCAAGCAGAAAAAGGGATTACATTTTATCTTGGCCTCGATCCTAATTTGGGCCGCTGTGTTTGTTGTCCACCTGACTGAACTGCCGATATTGATGAAAAACCTGCTGACATTTTGCTTTACGGCTCCCCTGATGCCGCTGGCATTCTTGATATCGAAAATGATCAAAGTGGACTTCACGAACAAGGAAAACCCCTTGACGAATTTAGGGATCATATTTTCAGCGAATCAAATCCTTTATTTACTGATCGCGATGTGGATTTTCAATGCCGTTCCTGAACGAATGGTAATGGTCCTGGCCATGATATTTGGTGCGCACTTGCTGCCGTACGGCTGGCTTTACCAATCTACAGCTTATCTGGTTTTATCCGGCCTGATTCCGGTTGCCGCTCTGATTGTGGGGATCAATTTTCCACCTTACATTGTTGCCGGCATGATGATCGTGGTTGAGATCATTTTTAGCGTGCTGTTAATTTTGGAGGTCAGGAAGACACTTGCCGGTAAAGAAGAATAGTTGAAGACAGCAAGCAAACATTCTTGATGTTTAGCCTGCTAATTTAAGATAGTATAAATTTATCAACGGAGAGTATTTCATGGATATTCCAGAGACATACCACGACCTGCTTTTGCCCGAAACTCGGGCCTTCGCTTTCTTAGCAACCATTATGCCTGACGGGTCACCTCAACTGACTGTGACCTGGTTTGACACAGATGGAGACCACATCCTCATCAACACTGCGGAAGGCCGGGTCAAGGATCAAAATCTGCAGGAACGCCCCGAAGTTGCTGTCTGCATTCCAGACCCGAATGACTTCTACCGCTACATCCAGATCCGGGGGAAAATTGTCGAGCGGACCTATCAAGGCGCTGATGAGCATATTGATTTGTTGAGCCGCAGGTACACCGATGCTCCCTGGGAACCAACCCCAGGCCAGGTCCGCGTGATCTATAAGATCCTTCCTGAGCACATCTTCGCCCACGGCGACTGACAGCGGTGGATATCCGGACCACGGTGAATTCGGGCAGCGAGTTAGGAGGGATCCATTATCGTGCTGCTCATCACCAGACCGACCTTTAAAGCTATCTATCGCTCAGCACTTTCTGTTATCGCAGCTGCTATTTCTGAGATTTTGTACTTGTTGAGTAAGCGGAGATGGATGCAGACAACCTATTTCCAGAACAATTCTCAGACTTTGTAATCTGGTGTGTTTTTTCAGCAGTCAGTGGCAGTATAATGGAAAAAGATCTCAAGCCCCCCTTCGGAATTGGGTGGGATGCGATCGTCCTCGACGTGTTATGTGCAGTGAAGAGATGGGATGGGTGATTGAAATGGCAATAAAACCAGTTCATGTGATCTTTGGTCTCGTTATGGTCGCAGTCATTGTCAGCATGGATTTGCTGTTCTTCAGGAATCATATCTGGGAACGGCTGATGGCGAACATCGGGGTTGTCTTGTTGTTCGGAGCCTTTGCCTTGCGGTTCCTGAGGACTCCCTGATAAAATAATCCCCGGAATCAGATTGTCGATCAGCCCACAAAAGCGCACTCTGGCTAAGCCCGGAGAGCAGCGAATTAGGAACAGAGTCGCGGAGCCTGGATAAGGGATTTGCCTGTATCAGTGGGAATTGATTTTTTTGCCTGGCAATAGAGTGTTATTGAATAAGGAGACGTAAATGGAATTCAAAGAAGTCCTGGACGTATCTGCTTTGCCGGAAGGACAGATGACCAAGGTTACCGTCGGCGGGAAAGACTTGCTCCTGGCTCACGTTGACGGCGCCTTCTACGCCATTTCCAATAAGTGCACCCATCTGGGCGGTTCTTTGGCCAATGGTGAGTTAGAATCAGGGATCGTCACCTGTCCCAGACACGGCGCTCGCTTCGACGTCAAGACCGGTTCAGCCGTCCGTGATGCCAAGATCGCAATGATCAAGATGTCGGTAAAAGACGAGAAGAGTTATCCAGTTAAGGTTGAGGGGACAAAGATCCTGGTGGGAATGCCTGAGTAGGATTTGAACTCTAGCGGGGTTCTGTTCTTGAGGAGCCATATGAATATCCGTTTCTCCACTGCCAAAGCTTGGATGGTGCATCTCTACACTGCCACTGGCCTGATCGCAGCATTTGGCGCTTTCCAGGCGCTCCTCGCTGGGGATGCCAGAACTGTCTTTCTGTGGCAGGGCGCAGCCCTGTTGATTGATGCCACGGACGGACCGCTGGCTCGGCGCTGGGAGGTCAGGCGCTGGACTCCATCTTTCGACGGCCGCAAATTAGATGATATCGTCGACTATCTCAACTATACGTTCATTCCTGTCCTGTTCGCTTATCGATTTGGATTGGTGAGCGGCCCCTGGACGGCGGTTTTGCCCCTGGTCCTGATAGTTTCTGCCTATGGTTTCTGCCAGCAGCAGGCCAAAACAGAAGACGGGTATTTTACTGGGTTTCCTAATTACTGGAATTTGGTGATTTTCTACCTCTATCTATTGAAGGTGCCGGGTGGGGCTGCGGCAGCGGTCTTGGCAGTTTTTGCGGTTCTGATTTTCATTCCTGTTAAATATCTCACCTGGAAATCGCCGGTCCTGCCCCGCTTGACAATGGTTTTAAGTCTGGTGTGGTTCGGGACCCTGGGAGCAATGCTCCTGTGGTCTGAAGTACTGCCTAATTGGTTTATGTGGGCTTCCTTGATTTATCCGGCTTACCACCTGGGCGTCTCATTTTTTCTTTACTTGCGTCAGCTGTCTCATAACAATCCATAATTTAGCTGGAAACAATTTCCGGGATACCCGTTTTCACTAAAGGCGGGAATCCCCTTCTGATTATTCTTTTCTTCAGCCAGCGTGAGGAGCAGGGGATTGCCTGGAGTAGTTTGATGCCGGCCCCTTAGATCGTTGAGAGGGCAGCAAGTAGAGCTTGTACCAGGTGTGGGCGATAGAACGTTTAGATTTGCGGTTTGTATCAAAGGTAGAGAGCTCTCTAGAATTGAGTCCACTTCTGGAGATCGTTCACCCATTATTGGACTGCTATCGAGTAAAATAGCTGTGGTTTATTTAAATTAGAAATTCGAGAAGTAAGATGATAAGAAACCAGTGGTATATCGTCCTGGAATCTCGCGAAGTAAAGAATATACCCATCGGAGTTACCCGGATGGGAGAGAAGATGGTCTTTTGGCGGGATGAGACTGGAAAAGTCCGCTGCGCGGTAGACCGCTGCCCTCATCGGGGCGTCCAGCTCAGCCTGGGCAAGATCCAGGACCATAATCTGCAGTGCCCCTTTCACGGTTTCGAGTATGATGGGTCCGGGCGCTGTGTGCATGTCCCTGCCAACGGCAGGGGAGGGCGGATCCCGGCTTCGCTGCAGCTGAATAGCTATCCCACCCACGAAGAGAGGGATTTCATCTGGATCTGGTGGGGATCTAAACCCCCGGCAGATCTGGAACCGCCCCGTTTCTTCGACAATCTCACTCCAGATTTCGTCTATGGATCCAGGCCCGATCCCTGGCAGGCGCATTATTCCCGGGCGATCGAGAATCAGCTGGATGTCGTTCACCTGCCGGGAAATGATGCTCTGCACTTATGTCTTCAACCGGGTGGATGACGGCACTCCACCCCGCAAACCGGCCCAGATTGATATTTCTGAAGCCCGCAGCGTGCACTTGGAGTTTATCTTCCCTAATCTGTGGCAGAACTACATCAGCGACGATACCCGGGTGGTGATCGGCTTTGCGCCGGTGGATGATGAGAACACTGTGCTTTACCTGCGCTTCTACCAGAGTTTTTTAACCCTTCCCCTGCTCGGCAAGCTGATCGCTCAGCTCTCCATGCCGGCCAACGTTTTCATCGCTCACCAGGACCGCCGGGTGGTGGTCACCCAACAGCCCCGGCCCAGCGCGTATAAGATGAATGAAAAGCTCATTCAGGGCGACCTGCCGATCATTGAGTACCGCAAGAAGCGGGCGGAGCTCAAGCAAAGGGTGGGAGCAGGTCTCGAGGGCAGCCTGGAATGATTGCAACGCATGTACCAGCTTAATTTCTTAGGTATCCAGCAGATTCCCCCATCCTGGTACCGGAAGGATAATCATAAAATACTGAACACTGAACACTGATAACTGATAACTGATAACTGATAACTGACTGTTGGTTCACAAATAACCGCTATTTTCAAATGAATTTCTCCCTGAAACCAAGTCCCATTATTCTAGGTTTGCTTACTGTCATCCTGATCGTTCCCGCCTGGTTCCTGCCGCTCTCTGGAGTGAAGGCGGCGCCTGCAGGCCAGGGATCCGGTCACACGCCCCAGGATATGATCAACGCTGTCAATCAGCTCCGCCTGGCTAATGGTTTGAATGCCCTTTCAACCCATCCGGCCCTGATGGAGGCAGCTCAGTGGGAAGCGGATGCCATCGCTGGGGGCGCGCCAGGCCATACTCATCCCCCGGGATTGACTTTGGGTGCCTGGCTGATCTCGCTGGGCTACCCGCTGGGCGGCAATATTGCGCTCGACGGCTATCGGTCTGAAAACTGGGCTGCCGGTACGAATCAGACCGTTGACGAGACTATTCAGCTCTGGCTGGGAGATGCGCCTCATACCAATACCATGCTCTCTCCTCAGCGGAGCGATATCGGCGCGGGGGTGGCCACCGGGGTGGATCCCTGGGGCAACACGGTCTATTATTATGTGATTGAGACTGCCCTGCAGACCAGCTCCGGTGAACAGCAGTATGAGGCAGGACTGCTGCTGACCAGCATCCCGGAAACCATGGAGGCGCTCTACCCGGATGGTACCCAGGCCGCACTGGCTGCGTCAGTAAACCAGTATATTGTCCCCATCACTCGATCTACGGCAAGGCCGGACGGAGACGTGGTCCACGAAGTTAAAAATGGCCAATCTCTCTGGGCTATTGCCATCGAGTATGGGGTCAAGATCAACGATATCAAGCTCCTCAACAATTTGACTTCAAATGAGGTCTACACTGGAGAGAAGCTGCTGGTGCAGAAGAGCGCCACCCAGCCGCTGCCTACCTTGACCCCCACCGGCACCCATCAGCCCAGCGCTACCCCACGCCCGGTCACTCCTACAGCCACCCGCACACCCAGGCCAAGCCCGATGTCTCCAGCGGCAGAATCCAGCTCCGGGATCAACCCTACGCTGGTGATGTTCCTGGTGGTAGTCGTTGCTGTAGTTGGGTTGGTAGGCTGGCTGGCAATGAGCCAAGTTAGGACGCTCAGGGGAGAGGACTGAGGTCTTGGCACCTTAACTCTTTCAACTGAGCCTGTTGCCGCGATGTCAAGCAGCTCATTTTTTCTGATGTAAACATTTCTCCTGTATTTTCCTAAACCTGAGGTTATATGACATTGAACTCAACCAAAATCGGCAGCGATTTTTTCATCGGACTCGATGTGCAGGTCAAACGGGGTTGTCCCTATTACATCCTTGATCGGGATCTGGATTATGTCACCTCGGGCTGGTTGGAGGGTGGGGACCCCGGGCAAATTTCTATGAATTTTCGCCAGCTGGTGGAAAAATTGGATTCAAGGAGTACAGGAGGGATTTCAGTGGGGATTGACGCCCCCCGTTTGGCCCTGCCTTTCCCCCGGAAGTATTACTGGCGAAAAGGGGAATGGGTCACAAAAACTGCCAGTGACCGGGGCTACGGCCGGCATTGCGAAGTGGTCATTAAAGCGCTCAATATCGCCAATCCCCAGTGGACACCGCTTGCTGGAGAAGCTCCGGACTGGATGGAATTAGGTTTTGCACTTTTTAGCAGCCTGGGCTAGTCTTGGAGTGTATACGAAGTATTTCCCACAGCCAGCTACCGGCTGCTGGCTGGACTAGACAACCCTACTATCCCAATCTCTTTCACAAATTTTTCCCCGGGCCCTAAGGACATGCTTGATGCCGCTGTCGCTGCCTTAACCCTGGCTGAACTGGCAGCTGGTAGGGGCTGCGAAGTGGGTGGCGGGGATGGTTTTGGGACCATCGCCCTGCCGACCCACCTTCCGGTGCCGGCATCCCACCCGGTCTTGACCTGGCCAGTCTGAGAACAATAAGCCGGGAACCATCTAGATGGAGAGCGGGTTGGATGGCAACCTCCAGAAATTCCATCTATAATGATCTTAAGGGATTATCGATCCGTGTTCCAATGCAGGGACTTCTTCATGAAAAAAGTCTGCTTGATCTCATTATCAGTTTTCATCCTGCTCCTGAATTCTTGTCAAAAACGACCGGAAGCGACATTGGTGCTCGATCAACCCATTACACTGGTGAACACCGCCTATCCGTCCACGGCAGTTAAGCTGCCGGCCACCTGGACTCCTCGTCCAACAGCCAGCAATCCACCAGAGCCTTCCGATACACCTTGGCCAACTGCAACATCCGAAATGTCTGGTACTGCCCCGGCCACCCCGGACCTGATTATCGGTGAGGGAAAGAGTGGACGGTATCCTGATATTCAGACCAGCTTGGTATTTGTTCGCCAAGATGGGGAGCGGATGGCGCTGTACAGCCTGGAGCAGGGGAGTGCGGTCCCCAGGCGCCTGCTGCTCGGGAAAAGAGATGTCTTTTCCCCTCTCTGGTCCCCCGATGGCACCCAGCTGGCGTACTTGAAGACTGCTGAGTATGAAGCTTACCAAGCTGAAATCCTTGGAAGTAGCTGGCCAAGTAGGTTAGACCCTGTTGATCTATTCCTATATGTAGCTGGCCTGGAAACGCCTTTGGGGGATCCTGGAACTATGTTCATCTCCGATCTGAGCTGGTCGCCTGACAGCACCATGATCGCTTATTCAGGGGGAGAGATCGACCCCTCTGGAGAACCCATCAGCGGAAAGAACATCTATCAGACCAACATCATTTCCCTACGCCAAAGCCAGGTGATCAAGACCAGCCAGGGCAATGTAGGATGCTCCTCGCCAACCTGGGATCCGTCCAGCTCCTTGATCCTGGCCCGTTGCCGGGGATTGATGGCAATCGGATTGACTGCTGCCCACCCAGACGGAAGTGATCCCTTCTGGTTTGAGGCTCAGGCAGGCGCGGTCCGCTGGCGACCTGATGGGAAAGAGATCCTGATTGTCAATGGTTGGTATCCCCTGGCGACCATTGATCCTGACTATGTTCTTCAATATGGCAGGAACCTGAATTTAGACACGGCAGATCTCTCCTCTGAGTTGTCTGCTCTGGGAGTTCAGGAGAAATATGTGCTCGGTTTTTCCTGGGCGCCCGGCCACGCAGATCGATTCTTGATCCAATCGGAGGACCTGATCCAGGTTGTAGACCGGGAACAAGGCAATGTATTAACTCTATCCGGAGATTTTAATAATTTAGAAGGACAGTTCAGCTGGGGGCCGGCTGGGAATCAGATCGCCCTGGCTTATTATGACGGAGAGGATGCTGAGATCGGCGTGCTTAACTTTGACCAGGGTACCTTCTATCCACTGACAGTCAACGAGGTGGATGATCTGATGCCAGCCTGGCAGCCGTTCCAAACGGGCGAAGAGTAATTCCCGAAGAGAGTTCAAATCCGGTAGAAGAGAGTTAACAGTCCTCTGTGCTTACAGGAGCGTACTCACAGATCAGAATTTTTGTTAACAGAAAGGCTCGTTCTTCGATTAGAATTCAGGCAGACCAGTGATGCATTTCAATCTCAATCTATATTCTTGGTGTAAATTTAGCAGGATTTTTAATAAACCATCCTGTTAGGAGGGAATTATGGCAAAAA
This sequence comes from Anaerolineales bacterium, assembly GCA_037384185.1. Lineage (GTDB taxonomy): Bacteria > Chloroflexota > Anaerolineae > Anaerolineales > UBA11858 > B10-G9. Next base: position 14,004 of record JARROG010000030.1, read on the forward strand.
GAACTCCCACGACTTTTATCGGCCGCTTTTTAGCGTTGGAATCATCTGGCGGAATATTGTTGATGATTGCCGCTGTAATTGCTTTGGTGCTGGCAAATACACCGCTTCAACCCTATTATGACCTGCTGATCGATACGCCGGTAGAGATCCGTGTAGGCCCCCTGGAGCTAGCCAAACCGCTGCTGCTGTGGATCAATGATGGGTTAATGGCGATATTCTTTTTTCTGGTTGGTTTGGAGCTGAAGCGGGAGCTGCTGGAAGGAGAGCTTTCTGAACGCAGCAAAGTAATTCTCCCTGCCGTGGGCGCCGTTGGTGGGATGGCTCTCCCAGCCTTGATCTACGTGATCTTTAATGCTGGAGATCCGATTGCTATGAAAGGTTGGGCAATCCCGGCAGCGACGGACATTGCCTTTGCCCTGGGAATCCTCTCCTTACTTGGTTCTCGGGTGCCCCGGAGTATCAAGGTCTTTCTGACATCCCTGGCTATCTTCGATGACATTGGCGCTATCCTGATCATTGCGGTCTTCTATACGGATAAGATTATTCTCGGTGCCTTGCTTGTGGTCACATTGTGTATCGCGCTGCTGTTCTATCTCAACAGCCGCAGAGTGGAATCCCGGTCGATGTACATTCTAGTTGGGGTGGTGATGTGGGTAGCTATGGTCAAATCCGGGGTACATGCTACCCTGACCGGGGTGATCCTGGCTATGTTCATCCCGATGCGTTCCTGGGTCGATGAGAATTACTCTCCTCTCAGGAATATTGAGGATGATTTTCACTCCGCGGTGGCTTATATTATCCTGCCGATTTTCGCATTTGCCAATGCTGGGATCAAGTTGGCTGGGATTGGAATGGAAGAGATTTTGAACGGCGTGCCCCTTGGCATTGCTGCTGGTCTATTCCTGGGTAAGCAGCTGGGAATTTTCAGCCTGATCTGGTTGGCTGCTAAATTGAAGTTGACCAGTCTGCCGGAGGAGATCTCCTGGGGGTCCTTATATGGAGCTGCTGCCCTCTGCGGGGTGGGTTTTACGATGAGTTTGTTTATCGGTTCATTGGCCTTTGAAGAGACTGGGGTAAATTTGCTCTTTGATGAGCGGTTGGGTATCATCCTGGGATCCTTGGCCTCAGGCTTGCTGGGTTATTTTATTCTTTGGAAATCCCTGCCTGCTTCTTCACCGGAAGATTGATATATAAACAAAGCATTGGTCTGCTTGTTATCCGCTGATTTTCCGGTAGGACTTTTAGGAGACAATTGAAAATGACCGACCGCCATACCCGCTATCAGGGGGTGATCCTCCAGGATCATAAAATTTTATTGATCCAGCATTCCTCACACACCGGGGAATGGTCCCACTGGCTCCTCCCGGGTGGGGGAATGGAGCCCGGTGAGACCCCGGAGCAGTGTGTCATCAGGGAAATGAAGGAAGAGACTGATCTTGATGTTGAGATAGTAAGGCTTGCCGTAGATGAACCGGATCACCCGGACAGCGCCTACCAGCGGCGGAAATCCTACCTGTGCCAGATTCTCGGTGGAGAAGCAGCTCCCGGTTATGAGCCTGAGCTCGAGGCGTCGTCGGTTTATGCTATCTCTGCAGTCCGCTGG
>JARROG010000031.1:0-9833 GCA_037384185.1 Anaerolineales bacterium
ATGGATTTCAACGTCTTTGCGGGGTTCAACAAACCTGTACTGATTCTTTTCAACCATGGCAGTACCACCTTGATCAGCTTTGGTCATTCTATTTTATCATTTTCAACCCCGATAAAAAAAGCCCAGACCTGGAGGTCCGGGCTTTTCAAGGTTCGTGAGGTTTCCTCAGTCCGGTCTACTTCCCGTAATCCTCCGGGAGGGTGGTTTTGAGAATCAGCTCTTTGGCTGCTTTGACTTCATCGAGCCGACCGAAGGGGGCATTCGTGGGTGCATTGTGAAGGATATCTGGATCGTTCTTGGCCTCATCTGCGATCTGCAGCATAGCATCGGCAAAGGCATCCAGGGTTTCCTTGGTTTCGGTTTCGGTGGGTTCGATCATCAAGGCTTCCGGTACGATCAATGGGAAATAGTTTGTGGGTGGATGGAAGCCAAAGTCGATCAGACGTTTGGATATATCCAGCGCCCTGATGCCCGGGGCATCATCCGATTTTGCCTCAGTGACGAATTCGTGCATGCACAGTCGTTCATAGGGGATGTGATAGACATCCCTGACCAGGGCCTGGATGTAGTTGGCGTTCAGCACAGCGGTGGTGGAAACATCCAGCAATCCGTCCTTTCCGAGACTGATCATGTACGTAAACGCCCGGACAATCACACCAAAATGGCCTTGGAAGGCTTTGACCCGTCCAATGGTCTTTTTAGGAGTTACCAGGTCGTAGAATGGGGGATTATCATCATCGCCCTCAAAAGTCATCTCCACGTGGGGATCTGGCAGGAAATCAGCCAGTTTTTCGATCACGCCTACCGGGCCGGAACCCGGACCGCCGCCGCCGTGGGGCGTTGAGAAAGTCTTGTGAAGGTTGAAATGCATGACATCGATCCCGTTTTGGGCTGGTTTGTAGATTCCCAGCAGGGCATTCATATTCGCCCCATCCCCGTACACCAAACCTCCGCAGTCATGGATCAGCTGGGTCGCCTCGTTGATATTCTCATCAAAAAGGCCCAGCGTATTGGGATTGGTGATCATCAAGCCGGCTACGGTGTCATCACATTCCTCTTTGAGGATTTCCAGGTTGATGTTCCCATTCTTATCAGATGGAATCTCGACCATGGTCATTCCGCTCATGGCAGAGGACGCCGGATTGGTTCCGTGAGCAGAATCCGGTACAAGCATCTTTGTCCGCTTGGTGTCCCCCCGATCGTTGTGATAAGCCCGGATGATCAGCACGCCGGTCAGCTCGCCATGAGCCCCGGCGGCAGGCTGTAGTGAAACTGCGTCAAATCCGCTGATCTCGGCCAGCCATTCCTGGGTTTCATGCATTAATCCCAGGGCTCCCTGGACCGTCTCAACGGGCTGCAGGGGGTGGATCTGGCTGAAACCAGGCAGTCGGGCGATTTCTTCATTGATCTTAGGGTTGTACTTCATGGTGCAGGATCCCAGCGGATAAAAACCAATATCCACGGCGTGGTTAAACTGGGAAATCTTGGTAAAGTGCCGCACAACTTCATTTTCTGGCATCTCAGGCAGGGGAAGATCCGAGCGCAGGAAATCCTTGGGAAGTTCCGCCAGCGGGACATCCGGTTCAGGAAAGCGGACGCCTCTTCTTCCAGGCCTGGAGAGTTCGAAGATGGTCTTCTCAGTCATGGTATTCCTCCTCCAGGACTGCCGCCAGATAGTCGATTTCGGAACGCGAAATCATCTCGGTGACAGCGACCAGCAGGTCGTACTTGAGATCTGGATATGTCTGTCCCAGGTCATACCCTCCCAGGATGTCCTGGTCGAGCAGGAACTCGTTCACTTCCGCCGCTGGGACCGGGCAGGAGAGGACGAATTCGTTGAAGAAGGGTTGGACCGGGTTGACCGAGAAACCTGGGATGGTGGTGAGTTTTTCGGCGGCGTAGTGGGCTTTGTGGTAGTTAAGTCGAGCCAATTCCTGCAGTCCACCTTTCCCCAACAGGCTGAGGTAGACAGTGGATGCCAGAGCGATCAATCCCTGGTTGGTGCAGATGTTGGAAGTGGCGTTTTCCCGGCGGATGTGCTGTTCCCGGGTGTTGAGGGTCAAGACATAACCCCGCTGGCCCCGAGTGTCAACGGTTTCTCCCGCCAGGCGTCCGGCCATTTTCCGGACATACTGATCCTTGGTCGCAAACAGGCCCAGGTATGGTCCACCGTAGGACAGCGGGATCCCCAGCGGCTGACCTTCACCGGTGACGATATCGGCATCGAAAGCGCTGGGTGGTTTCAGCAAGCCGAGGGCAATCGGATTGATATGGACTGACAGCAGGGCTTTCGCCTCATGGACTGCTTCAGATAGCTTGGTAAGATCAAAGATCCTGCCCAGGAAATCCGGATACTGGACCTGAACCAGGGCAGTATTTTCATCGATCAGGGATATCAGCTCGTCTGGGGTGGACTCAGGATTCAGGTCTTCACCAACAATTTCCAGGTCCATGCCCTCCATATAAGTATGGACGGTTTCCCGGTAATGGGGGTGGAGGGTGGGGGAGAGCACGATGCGGGTCTTCCTTCCCCTGAAATTATGATAAGCCATATTGGCTGCCTCAGCCACGGCGGTTGCGCCGTCGTAATGGGAGGCATTGGCTACGTCCATTCCAGTGAGGGCAGCAATCAAGCTCTGGTATTCGAAGATCGCTTGCAGAGTGCCCTGGGCGATTTCCGGCTGGTAAGGTGTGTAGGCTGTGTAAAATTCTCCCCGGCGGAGGATAGAATCCACCGCAGTGGGAATGTAATGATTGTAGGCGCCGGCTCCTAAGAAGCAAACCAGCTCCTGGGTAGTTTCATTTACTGATGAGATAAATTGGAGCTCATCAAAGGCTTCCATTTCGGTGATGCCGTCCGGTAGATCGAGTTGGGGAAATTTACCCTCCTCGGGCAGGCACTGGAAAAGATCCTCGATTTTTTCCAGCCCTATTGCCTTAAGCATCGCCTCCTTATCAGCCTGAGTTAGGGAGGTGTACATAATCGATCCTTTCTAAATTGATAAAAGCTGCAGCTTCAAAGCTGCATTCTGGAAATACTGCTAACGAATTAAAAGGGGATTAATGATCCCGCTCCAAATTCTTGTAACCGTCAGCATCCATCAGGTCATCCAGCTCGTCCGGATTGCTCATTTTGATCTTGACCAGCCAGGCATCGCCGTAGGGATCCTCATTGATCTTTTCCGGGGTATCTGCCAGGGATTCGTTGGTGGCTACGATCTCTCCGCTGACGGGCATATAGACATCTGCGGCTGCTTTGACGGATTCTACGACTGCGCAGGTCTCACCCTGTTCAAGCTCGTCTCCTTCAAAGGCCACAATTTCCACAAAGACGATATCGGAGAGCTGATCCTGGGCATAATCCGTGATGCCCATTGTCGCGACGTCTCCTTCCACGCGAATCCATTCATCGTCTTCTGTGTATATCAAATCGGCAGGTGTCTTCATCTTTTCTCCTTTTACTTAGCAATGGACAAATGATCACATTCAATCAAAGAAAAAGCACACGCACAGGTATACGGCGTGTGCCTCTGTCTGGGTACCTGAGAGATTTAGCTCCTTCGGTGTCCGGGGACTCTCCAGAGGTTTGATAGTGCAAGGTCCGTTTACCTGAGAGTTTAATCTACTGCGTTCAGCCATTTATCGCAGCAGCTTTGCCCCTTCGGTGCCCTAATCAGGGTCTCTTCCCTGCAGTCATAATCCTTGTTGGTTCAATTATACCAAAACTTTATTCAGGTGTCTTAAACAAATGAACCCTGCTGGTTCCAGCAGGATTCAGGGTCAGCAGTTAAGCAGCCAGATTTCAGCGGTTCTCTGGCAGGGCCAGTTCCTCGGTCTTGTGCCTGCGGACCAGGTTCTTGATATGGGCCAGCAGTGTATAGGAAGAGATCGGTTTCACCAGATAGTCATCCGCTCCCAGATCGAGGGTCTTGGTGATGATTTCTGGGGATTCAATAGCTGATATAATTAAGATTGGCGTCCTGGTCATTTCCCGGATGGCTTTACATAGCTGCCATCCATCCATTTCAGGCATCAGCAGGTCCAGGATGATCAGGTCGAGCATCACCCGCTCGACGAGCTCAAGGCTTTCCCTTCCTGAGTTGGATGTCAGGACTTGGTAACCTTTTGACTCCAGGAGTTTTTTAAAGACAGCGGATGTTGAGGGATCGTTATCGATCACCAAAATTGTTGAGTTTACTTTCTGCTCTTGGCTGTTCATAAGTGGTTGTATTACAACATAGAATGTCGGTTTCGTAAACGCAAGGGACTTTACAGCCAGCTAACAAAATGCCTCTGAGCAGCCGATTTGATTTCAAAATGGCTTAGGAAAATTGGGAGAGAAATAAATTGGGAAATGCTCCCAATAGCGTTATAATACACGAATAATAAGGAGATTTCTCTCCCGTTTATTATTTGGATTCTTTCTTCATCAGATTGGCAGGTAGCTCGTTATTATGGGAGATCGAACAGTCTCAGGCAAAGCGTTTGTTAAAGCGCTTTATGAGTTCAGTGAAATCATATCTCAAACTGATGATGTATCAGGTGTCTTTCCGCCTCTCGTAGAGCTGGCAAGAAAGCTTCTTGTTTTTGACAATATCGTTATCTATCTGGAAGACAACGGAGAGCTGCGGCCAATCTTTGCTAAGTCAGTAGGGCGAGGGCGCTCCAAGGAGGCAGATATTGCCTGGGGGGAAGACTTTGTAGAAAAAGTCTACAGTGAAGGCCAACTATCTGTTTATCAGGATGTGGTTAAGGGACCTGAAGAAGATCGCTTAAAAACCCCTTATTATATCGGTGCTCCTCTCCGCCATGGAAAGAATATCGTCGGTGTGCTGACAATGATCCGCTTTGGGGGACCTGAGTACAGTGAGGACGATCGCAGAGCTTTTACGTATATAACGGATCACATCGGCCAGCTGTTGGAACGAGATGTGCTGGTCAGTACCATCGAACAGATTGAGGGCAGCCAGCGGATGTGGGAGATGCAGGAGAACTTCGTTGCCACTGTGTCCCATGACCTGCGGACCCCGCTGGGTTTTATCAAGGGCTATACGACAACTCTGCTCAGAGAGGATACCAACTGGGATGTCCCCACCTACCGGGAATTCCTGGGTATTATCGATGATGAGGCTGATCGGCTGCAGGAATTGATCGATAATCTGCTGGATTCTTCCCGGTTGGAATCGGGAACGCTGCAGATGAATTTACAGACAGTCCGATTGGATGTTGTCCTGCGCGATATGATCCAGCGCTCCCAGCTGCGCGAGATTGATGTCAATCTCGAACTGGAGATTGTCAGTCAGGGCGTTGTGGTCAGGGCGGATCCCATGCGTTTGGGCCAGGTCTTTGACAATTTGATCAATAACGCTTCCAAATATGCCCCCGAATCCACAGTTACCATCCGGCTGGAAACTGAAGATGATGCTGCTCTGATCAAAGTGATCGATAACGGACCGGGAATGGATCCCGTCCACCTGGAGCGGATCTTCCAGCGCTTTTACCGGGTACCTGATACCCGGATGACTGCCCGGGGCAGCGGCTTGGGGCTGTATATCTGCCGGAAAATTATCAATGCCCATCAGGGAACCATCCGGGCTGAATCAGAGCTCGGGAAAGGAACCACATTTTATATCACAATCCCCACTACCACGGAGGATGTGCCGGACTAATTGAGGAGATGGAGAATTATGGAAAAGGGAACCATCTTAATTGTCGATGATGAACCCAGGTATATTCAATTGATCGCTGCCAACCTGGTTGTGGACGGTTTCGAAGTCGTTGAAGCGCTTGATGGCGAAAAGGCAGTTGAAATTGTCTCTGAACAGGATATTGACCTGGTCCTGCTGGACGTGATGATGCCCAAGCTGGATGGTTTTGAGACCTGCCGCAGGATCCGGGGTTTCTCCCAGGTCCCGATCATCATGGTCACCGCGAAGGGAGATGAAAGCGATCGCGTGCAGGGACTCAATGTCGGGGCGGATGACTATATTGTCAAGCCTTTCTCCGCTTCTGAACTATTGGCCCGGGTCAGGGCTGTCCTGCGGCGCTCGATGTTTTCGCGGGATGTCTCCCAGCCGGTCATCTTCAACCACGGGGATCTGAAGATCGATTTTGCCCGGGCTGAGGTCTTCCTGAAAGATGAGAAAGTGCTGCTGTCAGCAACGGAATACCGGCTGCTTCTGCAGTTTTCCCATAATAAGGGCAGGATTCTGACCACGGAAGAGTTGTTGTCATCGGTTTGGGGAGATGGCTATAAAAATGACAAGGAAATCCTCTGGGTAACGATTTCCAGGCTGCGGAGTAAATTGGAACAGGATCCCAGTAATCCGGTACACATTGTCACCCGGACAGGGATGGGCTACACGATGCCCAATCTGACGGAGTAGAGAAGGGATATTCCTATGGATTACCAATTAGCGATCAATATTCTTTCTAAGAAGATGGGGGTCTTGCTGAAAGCAGCCCGGACCCATCGAGGAGAATCAAAGAAGACCTGTGCAGATGTGATCGGTGTTAGTTCTAGAATGATCACCAAATACGAGTCAGGCGAAAAGTCTCCCTCCCTGCCAGAGCTGGAAGTGCTGGCTTATTATTTTGATGTGCCGCTGGATAACTTCTGGGAAGACACCAATCCTTACCACCAGGATCGGATGTCTGAGTTGAAGAACCTGGATAAGCGCATGGAACTCCGGAATTTGAAGATCGGCGCCCAGCTGCGAAAATTTCGCCAGGAATCAGAGCTGAGCATGAAGGAAGTCTCAGACCGCCTGGGAATCACGACCTACCGATTGAAATCCTACGAAAATGGCAAGTTCCCGGTTCCGGCGGCGGAGCTGAATGCCCTGGTGCGCATGTATGAACATGATCTCGGTGACCTGGTGATTGACGGCGGTCCGATCGCGGAATGGGCGCATGCCAAGAAGGTCAGCAACACTTTTGTGGATCTACCGCAGGATCTGCAGGATTTTGTACTCAAACCAGTAAATCGGCCGTATCTGGACATCGCTGTTAAGCTCAGCAAAATGAATGTCGATCAAATGCGTGATGTGGCTGAGAGATTGCTGGATATCACCCTGTAAGAACTTAACCCATGACAGAATCTCAAATTGACCAAGCCGCTTCCTCTGCTGAAGAGGGGAAGTCATTCTATGGTGAGAAAAAGTATCTTCAGGCAGCTGAAGCCTTCTGCAGGGCGGCGGAAGGGTACTCGAATGCGGGAGATTCACTGCTGGCTGCGGAGATGTACAACAATCAGTGTGTCGCGCTGCTGCTGGCAAAAAAGCCTCGCCAGGCGCTGGAAGCAGTGCAGGGTACCAGCGAGATCTTCCTGAAAGCAGGAGAGGTTGTCAAGGAAGGGATGGCGCTGGCGAATCAGGCAACTGCTCTCAAGGACCTGAACGAGCAGGAAGAAGCAGTCCGCTATTTTTCCGTGGCTGCCGAAAAATTTCAGGCGGCAGGCGAACAAGACCTGTATCTGCAGACCATGCAGTCCATATCCTCCCTGAAAATGAAAAATCGAAATATTATGGGTGCATTGTTCTCCATGCAGTCCGGCTTGGAAGCACTTGAGAAACCTACCTGGCGTCAAAAATTATTGAAGCGGCTTCTGAATCTGCCCAATCAATTTCTCGGGAAATGATCTGCCCGCACTAACTGTCATCGGTTACCGGTCACCAATGCCTTGGGAGAGGGTAGAACAGCTGCCAGTCAGACAAAATCGGATGAGTATGGATTATTTTGACAGGAACCCCATTCTCCGGCAGGCAGACCAAGCGGATGAGTTCCAGCTGAGAAGGCTGCTGCAGAGAAAATCCTTCGTACACAGACATCTTGACTGGCATCCTCCCCTCTACTGGCTTGGCAAACAGCCTTTTTACCTTCAGGAACTTGAAGAAGGTGGTTTGCTGTCTGCTCTGGCCTGTCCCGCTGATAGTTCGGGTTTGATCTGGCTGCGTTTGTTTGCCGCCGCGCCGGGATTTCCTCCCCAGCGGGCCTGGAAAAGCCTCTGGCCGGCAGCCCGAGCCTGGTTGAGGGAACATCAGCCGGGTGCAGAAATCAATTCACTTGCAGTTGACCGGGAATTAGGTGATATTCTCAAAAAAGCAGATTTCCAGCAGATCAGTCAGGTGGTCTCCCTGGTCTGGGATGTGAATTCAGCCCGCTGGCCGGCAGCCAGGAACGATGTCGTAATCCGGAAAATGATGCCAGCGGACCTGCCGCGGATCGCGGAGATCGACCGGGATGCCTTTCAGCCGCTGTGGCGGAACACCTTGGATGAGCTTCAGTCAGCTTTGTCGGTTTCCTTTTACGCCTCGGTGGGGCTGGTCGCGGATCAGATCCGGGGCTACCAGATCAGCACCGCCAATGCCCAGGGAGGACATTTGGCTCGTTTGGCGGTCGATCCCGATTATCAAGGGGAGGGAATTGCGATCAAGATCCTGGATGACCTGCTGGAAAGTGCCACCCAGCGCGGGATGGTGGAGGTCAGCGTCAACACCCAGCAGGAAAATCAGAGATCGCTGGCTCTCTATCAAAAGTTTGGATTCAATTTGCTGGAAGGTGCTTATCCGGTGCTGAGCTACCAGGTCTGAACAGCTGAATCCAGATCGATTTCCACCTAGAGGATTAGTGAGGGAAGAGTGAGATCAGCAGGACGATCAAAGGACTGATTGCCAGCCCGGGCAGGAAATTCCCAACCCGGATGGTTTTGATCTCCAGCAGGCTGCTGATTGCCAGGCCGATAAGCAGGATCCCGCCTGTGGCTGTCAGCTCGGCGATCATTTCAGGGGTCATCACGCTTTGGAGCTGGACGGCCAGGAGGCTGAAGAAGCCCTGGTAAAGAAGGACCATCACAGCTGAGAAGAGCACACCCACCCCCAGCGTAGAGGCTAACGCGAAGGCTGCAAAACCATCCATTACGGATTTGATGACCAGCAGCTGGTAATCTCCGGTCAAACCGTCCTGGATGGCTCCCAGGATGGCCATGGGACCTGTGCAGAAGAGCACTGAGCTGGTCAGGAAGCCGCGCACAAAGTCTCCTCCAGACCCGTTTGAAAATCTGCTTTCCAGGCGCTCTCCGAGGCGATTGATGCGGTCCTCGATCTGGAAATATTCACCGATCAATCCTCCCAGCAACACGCCGCCGAGCACGATCAGCGCATTATTGCTTTCCAGGAACATGGTCACAGCCAGGGCCAGCGTGAAAAGGCCCAGACCGATGACGATCGTTTGCCGGGATCTTTCTTTGAGGGCTTTCCCAAAGACCGTTCCCAGGGCGCCGCCCAGCAGAATGGCAGCCGTGTTGATGAAGGTCCCGGTCATGATCCGCCGCCTTGCTGGGGGAACGGCTTTTGAGCTGCCAGCAGTTCCAGCGTAAAACACAGTGATGACAGGCGGTTGAGGTAGGGCAGGGTGTTGGTGGAGAATAAAAGTCCGGCCTCGTTGAGGGCCACCGTTTGCCTTTCCGCGCGGCGGATGACCGTCCTGGCCAGGCCAAAAGCCGCGGAAGGTAGATTCTCGCCGGGCAGAATGAAACCAGAGGGTGCTTCCAGATCCTTCCCGTAGTGGTCGATCTTCTCTTCCAGCCAGCTGATGCGCTCCGGATCCAGATCCGGGAATTTAGCCGGATTGGGCTTTTCCAGTGCTACCAAACTCATGATCTGGTACAGATCGCACTGGAGTGTCTTGACCAGTTCAGTGATCCTCTCATCGGCAGCCTGGGCCCGGGCCATTCCCAGGGCAGCTGAGGCTTCGTCCAGCGCTCCTACAGCCTGGATCCGAAGATGGGCTTTCGAGATCCGGCCCTTGCCGAGCTGGTCAGTCTGGCCGTCATC
>JARROG010000032.1:0-22186 GCA_037384185.1 Anaerolineales bacterium
GTCACCAGCAGATCATCAAAGCCCTGGTGACAGGATCCCGGGCAGAAGATCTGCCAGCAGTCGTTGTAACCTTTTTTCCCCATCCCCAGTTGGTGCTGAAAGAGGAGTCCCGACCTTTCTATCTCACTCTGCCAGAAACCAGAGCCCGTTTGTTGGGTCAGCTGGGCGTTGATTATGTATACACCTGGCCATTTGACAGGGAAACATCACAACTGTCTGCCAGAGAATTTGTCTCCAGGCTCTATGACCAATTTCATTTTGAGAAATTGCTGATCGGATATGATTTTGCTTTAGGTAAGGATCGGGAAGGGAACGCTGAGGTACTGCGGTCGATCGGCAGGGAAATGGGATACAGCGTCGAACAGATCCCTCCTTATTACTTTCAGGGCAGCCTGGTTTCGTCCAGCAGGATCCGCGAACAGCTGCGGGAAGGGAATGTCCGGATGGCTGCTGCTTTACTGGGGAGAGATTTCGAGGTCACAGGCAGAGTCATTCATGGAGACGACCGGGGGAAAAGCCTTGGTTTTGCGACCTGCAACCTGGAAGTTCATCCGCAGCTGGTCGATCTCAAACCCGGGGTATATGCCTGTAAGGCTGAGATCCAGGGCGATACCTGGAAGGCAGTAACCAATATCGGTTTTCGTCCGACTTTTGGAGAGGATCTCGAATCTCCTAGGATCGAAGCCCATTTGTTGGATTTTTCCGGGGACCTGTATGGAAAGCAGGTGAGACTTTCTTTCGTTGAGCGTTTACGGGATGAAAAGAAATTCCCGGAAGTCAGCAGCCTGATCGCCCAGATTCAGCGAGATATCAACCAAACCAGACAGATCCTGGACCAGTGATGAGCATCCTTGCCATCCCGGTTCAGTTTGGTATAATTTCCGTGCTGACTAGACCAATTCGCGGGAGAGCCTGCGGGTTTGGAGACCTGCTAGTAGGCAGATTTTTATTCAATTAGGAGATAGCAGACGTCATGAGCTTAGCAAAAACACAAAAAGAAGAAATTGTCAAAGAATTTGGCAGGCACCAGAACGACACCGGATCTCCGGAAGTCCAGATCGCCTTATTGACCACACGTATTTCAGAACTGACGGGTCACCTGCAGAACCATACCCATGATGAGTCATCACGGCGGGGTTTGCTGAAACTGGTGGGTCAGCGCAGAAGACTGCTGGCGTATTTGCGCCAGGAGGATTATCAGCGCTATGTGGCCATTAGCGATCGATTGGGCCTGCGCAGGAAATAAGCAGATCAAACCGAGTGGGTGGACCCGTTCACCCCTCGGTTTCTTGATATTTATCAACCAGAATATTTATTAACCAGAGGATTCTCTCTGGAGCGGCAGGGAAATGCGGTTGTCGGTGCGGTGAAAGGAATGGGGGACCAAACCAGTAAGGAAGATCAATTTCTCCCTGAGGAATAAAACTGAATAAGGTTATTTGATTTGGAATAGCTACTTACCCATCTATTGAATGCTATCAAGTCCGTGCATTCTAGTCAGGTTGGGTATTGGGAGGTAAGGTCAATCACTTGACCCTAGCTCCCAATCCCTGACCTTAGAATGCCGGCAGGAGGATATAAAAAATGAAACCAGAAGTAAAAAGATATACTGTAGAAATCGAAGGAAAAGAAATCGTCATTGAGACTGGGACGCTGGCCTTTCAGGCTGGTGGAGCGGTTACTGTCCAGCTGGGGGAGTCAGAGATGCTGGGTACAGCGACCATGGGTGATGATCCCAACGAGTCGGTGGACTTTTTCCCGCTAACCGTCAATTACGAGGAGCGCATGTATGCCAGCGGCTCCATCCCCGGCAGTTTCTTCCGCCGGGAAGGACGACCTGGAGAAGATGCCACCTTGACGGCCCGGCTGATCGATCGGCCAATCCGGCCTTTGTTTCCCAAGGATCTCCGCAATTCAGTCCAGGTCATTCTCTATGCCCTGTCAGCTGATGAAAAACAGCCCATGGACATCATTGGCATCATCGCTACTTCCGCAGCACTGATGATCTCTGATATTCCATTTGATGGACCCATTGGCGGTATCCGCGTTGGACGTATCAATGGCGAGTTCATCGCCTATCCCAGCTTCGAGCAGATCAAAGAATCTGACCTGGACCTGGCGATGGCAGGCAGCAAAGAGGCGATCCTGACCGTTGAAAGCAACTCCAAAGAGGTCTCGGAGGAAGTCATCCTGGAAGCCCTGGAATGGGGTCATAAAGCCATCCAGCCATTGATCGAGCTTCAGGAGAAAATGGCCCAGGAACTCGGAAAAGAGAAAAGAGCGTACGTTTCCTTTAAAGTCAGTGAGGAATTGAAAGCGCAAGTTCGCGAAAAATCACTCTCCGCGATCAACGGTGTCCTGGAACAAAATCTCGAGAAGGTGGATTTCAGCAAAGCGCTGGATCAAGTTCGGGATGAGGTACTGGCAGCTTACGAAGAAGATGAGACTGTCTCCAAGCGAGATGTGAAGGATGCTTTTGAAGAGGTTTTGAACAGTGCCATCCGCACCCGGATTCTGGAAGACGGGATTCGCCCGGATGGACGGGATCTAAAAACGGTCCGTGAGGTCTGGTGCGATGTCAATACCAGCCCCAGAGCGCATGGTTCAGGGCTGTTTACCCGAGGATTGACCCAGGTGATGAGCTTAACCACTCTCGGGACTCCCAGGGATGCTCAGATGATCGATAATCTCTCTCCAATAGAGACCAAGCGCTATATGCACCATTACAATTTTCCTCCCTTCTCAGTAGGTGAGGTCCGATTCCTGCGCGGTACATCCCGCCGGGAAGTTGGACACGGCGCTCTGGCTGAACGGGCTCTGCTGCCGGTCATTCCCTCTGAAGAGGAATTCCCTTACACACTCAGGGTCGTCTCTGAGGTGCTGTCATCCAATGGTTCCTCCTCTATGGCCTCCGTTTGCGGATCAACTCTGTCCCTGATGGATTCTGGCGTTCCGATTAAAGCACCGGTGGCGGGAGTGGCAATGGGCCTGGTCAAAGAAGGAGATCGCTATGCGATCCTGACTGATATCCAGGGTTTGGAAGACCATGTCGGCAACATGGATTTCAAAGTCGCCGGCACGGAGAAAGGGATCACAGCGCTGCAGATGGATATCAAGTTGAAAGGGTTATCTTCCGATATCATGGCAGAAGCTCTTAAAGAGGCGAAAGCTGCCAGATCTTTGATCATGAGCAAAATGCTGGAGACGATTTCTGCTCCACGGCCAGAACTGAAATCCTTTGTTCCTCGCCTGGAATCGGTCCGTGTTCCAGTGGATAAGATCGGGGCGATCATTGGACCAGGTGGAAAGACCATCCGGGAGATCCAGGAAGAGACCGGTGCCAAAATCGACATTGATGACGATGGTATTGTTTTCATTGCAACAGACAATGGCGAAAGTGCCCGGCTCGCGAAAGAGCGCATTGAAGGGCTGACAGCTACTCAAGAAGTAGGCCGGATCTACACCGGCCGGGTAGTAGGTATCAAGAATTTCGGTGCATTTGTGGAGATTCTGCCCGGTACTGATGGCTTGGTCCACATCTCACAGCTGGAATCCCGCCACGTGAAAAGTGTCGAGGATGTGGTAGATGTTGGGGACGAGATCACCGTGATGGTGACCGATATCAGCCGGGATGGTAAAATCCGGCTTTCACGCCAGGCAGTCCTGGAAGGCTGGTCGCTGGAAGAAGCTCAGCAGGCAGACCGCAAGAAATAAGCCCTGCAATTGAAATTGGACTGAATCCGGCAGGGCAACCTGCCGGATTTTTTCTTGTTTATGCTGCAGCGGCTTGTTTTGTATAAAAAATATATAAAAAAGGGCCGCTAGAGCTGCCTTAGTGGGGAATGGGGAAAACTAATTTGGTAAAATGTGTAGGTGGTATTGTTGTCTAAAATAAGCAAGTTATAAGGAGAAAACAATATGAGCAAAAAGCTTGGAATCAAACCGTTAGGCGCCCGCGTTGTCATTCAGCCCATTGAGGAAGAGAATCGAACTGACAGCGGTCTTTATATTCCGGATACTGCGAAAGAGAAACCCCAATCCGGGGAAGTCGTGGCTGTTGGCGAAGGTACAGATGAAATTACCATCACTGTTAAAGTTGGCGATAAGGTGCTCTTCCCGAAATACACCGGAACCGAAGTCAAAATGGGCGGTGAAGATTATATGATTATGGACTTTGAGAAAGTCCTGGCAGTGCTTGATTGAAAATAGATATGACTGAACCTTCCCAGAAAGTACACCAATGTTTAATTATCGGCTCTGGTCCGGCTGGTCTGTCAGCTGCTCTCTATGCAGCGCGGGCGGATTTGGAGCCAATCGTCCTCTCCGGCATGGACCTCGGAGGACAGGTTTCTAAAACGGATGCCATAGAGAACTATCCTGGTTTTCCAGATGGCATCCAGGGACCTGACCTGGTGTCAATATTTCAGCAGCAAGCTGGAAAATTCGGCGCCGAGATTGTTTTCGATTCTGCGACTGAAGTTGATCTTTCTCAACGGCCGTTCAAAGTGACGACCTACGGAGGAGAATACCTGGCGGAAACCTTAATAATCGCCTCCGGAGCGTCTGTCCGCGAGCTGGGTGTCCCCGGCGAGCAGGAATTCACCGGAAAGGGCGTTTCTTACTGCGCTACCTGCGACGGTCATTTCTTCAAGGAAAAAGATCTGATTGTAGTTGGCGGAGGGGATAGTGCATTAAAAGAAGGCATTTTCCTGACCCGCTTCGCAAACAGCGTGACCATTGTCCACCGGCGCGATGAGCTCCGAGCAGGCGTCTACCTGCAGAAAAAAGCAAAGCAAAATCCCAAGATCAGTTTCTTGTGGGACACGGTTATCACGGAAGTTATGGGGGACGGCACTGTTCATTCTGTACGCCTCAAGAACTTGAAGTCAGACGAAGAAGCTGTCCGGGACATCGACGGCGTATTTGTATTCATCGGCCATGACCCCAATACGGATTTGTTCAAGGGTCAGCTGGAGATGGATGAGAATGGATATCTGGAACTCAGCCGCCATATGCATACGAATGTGCCTGGTGTTTTTGCTGCCGGGGAGGTTGGCGATCCCTATTTTCAGCAGGTAGTCTATTCCGCTGGAATGGGTGCTGCCGCCGCGATGGAGGCTGTGGAATTTCTGGAAGGTTTGGAAGGCCCCGAGGAATGACCGAACACGCGTTGAATGCCGCGATGCTTACCTCGATGATCTCGAGAGAAGGCTCCCGCGTGGTCAGGCGTTGGAGAGCAAGGTTGGGACGAATGATGATCTTTACCAGGGGTTTATCCTGATGATTGGCTGTCCAGCGCAGGTATTCATACGCTACGCCTGCCAGCAGGGGGAGCAGCAGGATCCGGCTGAGCAAACGCCAAACAAGCGTCATCGGTCCCAGCGCGGTGAACAGAAACACTGATAAAAGGACCACGATCAGCAGGAAGGCAGTTCCGCAGCGGGGGTGCTCCAGGCTGTACTTTTTGACGACCTCCGGATTGAGATCCGCCCCATCTTCAAAGGCATTGATCACCTTATGTTCAGCGCCGTGGTAGCGGAAGACGCGTTTGATGTCCTCCATTTGCCCTATTCCCCACATATACCCGATCAGGAACACCAGGCGCACAAGGCCTTCCAGCAGGTTTCCAGCCCAGGCCTTCCAACCTAGCAGACGTTCCACCGCCTGCCCCACGCCAGCCGGGATAATGAAGAAGATCAGAATGGCGACTCCCAAAGAGAAGGCGAAGGTCCAGAAGAGGGCAGCTCCTTCCAATTTCTCATCTTCCCCAGTTTGCGTATTCGCTGATATAGTCAAGGCTCTCATACCCAGGATCAAGGCGTCATAGAGACCGATCAATCCCCGCAAGAATGGGATTCTCATCAACCGGCTCTGGTAGATCTTGTTCAGCTCTTCGGTGTGGACCTTGATGTCGCCTTCTGGGGTGCGCATAGCAATCGCAGCAGCCTTTTTACCTCGCATCATCACGCCTTCAATGACAGCCTGGCCGCCGTAGTTGGGTAGTTTCGTGGGTGTTGTGTTTTTAGCGTTTGTCATGAGACGTTGAAGAAGAAGTGCACCAGGGCTTCAGTCCCCTTATAAAAGGTCGGCAGGTGAAGCTTTTCATTTGGTCCGTGCATATGGTCGCTGGGCAGGCTGAAACCGATGTTGACTGATTCGGTACCCAGGGTTCGCTGTACATGGACCACCACCGGGACGCTTCCTCCTTCCCGTTTGAATATTGGCCGTTTGCCCCAAACAGCTTCTGCAGCCTTAACGTAGGCTTCGACCCACTTGGATTTCCGATCGCTGATGGAAGGAAAATCCTTGGACATCTGGATGAGCTCCCATGTTACTGAGGGCGGCGCATTTTCCTTCAGGTATGTTTTGAATTGTTCATATACCTCTACCGGGTCCTGGTTGGGGACCAGGCGGCAGGAGACCTTGGCCATGGCATAGGCGGGAAGGACAGTCTTCTGTCCTTCACCGATGAAACCCGAATATAGGCCGTTGATCTCCAGGGTCGGCCGGGCTCCAGTGCGCTCCACCGCGGTGTATCCTTCTTCTCCCCACAATGCGTTAACACCTGCTTGCTCGAGATAGAAATCCTCATCGATGGGCAGCTTTTTTAGCTCTGCTCGTTCCTCCTCATCGAGGGGCAGTACCTTGTCATAGAAGCCAGGGAGTGTCACCCGGCCTTTCTGGTCGTGCAGACCGGAAAGAAGATCAGCCATCACCTGGGCTGGATTGTGGATCGCCCCGCCGAAAGTCCCGGAGTGCAAATCCTGTTTGGGCCCCTGGATGCGGAGCTCGAAATAAGCAATACCGCGTAAAGCATATGTGATGGTCGGCAGATCTGGAGCCTGCATCCCGGTGTCCGGGTTGAGAAAGAAATCGCAGGAAAGCAACTCGGCGTTTTCTTCAAGGAAGGGCCTGGTATTCGAACCCCCGATCTCTTCCTCGCCTTCGATCAAGAATTTGATATTGAGCGGCAGATCGCCAGTCTGCTGAATGGCATCGAGCGCGCTCAGGACGGCAATGATCTGTCCTTTCATATCCGTCGCACCCCGGGCAACCAGGTTCTCTCCAACCTCAGTAGGGGTGAAAGGGTCAGAGTCCCATTCCTCAATGGGATCTTCGGGCTGGACATCGTAATGGCCGTAGATCAGGACCGTCGGCTTATTCTTGCCAGCTGTGAGATTTTCGGCGTAGACAATCGGGTGCCGGGGGGTTGGGAAGATCTCGACCCGGGTCATCCCCAATGAGGTCAGTTCGTCTTTAAGCCACTCGGCAGCTTTGTTGATGGATTCCTTCCGATCGGGGTCTGTAGAAACTGATGGGATGGATATGATCTCTTTCATCTTATCCAGGTTTTGGTTCTTATGTTCCTGGAGATAATCCAGGGCTTGTTGACGGTGTTCAGTCATACGGTGCTCCTTTAGGTCCCCTCTGAGATGGTTTCACAATGGGTAGATTTTACCGCATCCCTGCCAGGCTGGGTACTCCAGCTGTAAGAACCTTGTTAATTTCCTGGATCGGCTGGTTTTCGAGTCGATGAAATCGTTATCATGTATAATGGTTGACACTCAATTTGAGGACAATTATCAGTGTTTGTGTTTGGTACTTTGCTAACGTTAATTATCCTGAGTATAATATGGTTTCTGTCCATCCCCCTCTCATGCAGGCGGTTGAAGGGGATCATTCCAACAACATAAACCAGTATCACAGAGGTGATCGATGAACAATTTTCGAGAATACCTGCAGGCGAGATCTGTGGACGAAGCGCTTGAGCTGCTCGGCAGTGAGGAAAATGCAGCCCTGGTTGCGGGGGGAACTGATCTGCTCCTGGACCTGCGCCAAGGCAGGCATCCATTCTTAGATCGTTTGGTGGATGTCTCTGAAATCGCTGGCATGAAGCATATCGTCAGAGAGGGTGAATGGATCAAGCTGGGAGCGGGTGTCACTCACAAGCAGATCATCTCCAGTCCATTGCTGCAGACCCATGCTCGCTGTGTGGTAGAAGGTTGTGGGCTGATCGGAGGTCCTCAGGTGCGGAATGTCGCTACCATTGGGGGCAATGTCGCCCACGCTCTCCCAGCCGGAGATGGAACGGTTTCTCTTCTTGCGCTGGATAGTGAGGTGGAACTGGTAACCCGGCAGGGATCCAGCTGGCAGCCGCTGATCGAGATCTTCGCTGGTCCTGGTCAGGTCAAGTTTGACCGCACAAAAACAATCCTGTCCGCTTTTCGATTTGCGGCCAGACAGAGTGGAGAGGGTTCGGCTTTCCATCGAGTGATGCGACCTCAGGGTGTGGCGATTGCGATATTAAATATGGCAGCCTGGGTCAGGATGCGGGATGGAAGAATCGATCAGGCACGGATTGCCTGCGGTCCGGCTGGCCCCAGACCGTTCCGGGCTTATCAGACAGAAGAATATTTGGTCGGAAAAACCTGGGATGAGAGCAGCTTTGAGGAAGCGGCGCAGATGATGGATGGCGAGGTCAGCTTGCGAACCAGCGCCCATCGCGCTACCAAAGAATACCGCCATTACCTGCTGCCAGTGCTGTTGAAAAAAGTCATGGACCGGGCTGTGGACCGGGCTGGAAATTATAAGGTTGAGTAGGAGGTATCTTGTGACAAACTTGCAATTTGAGGTCAATGGTAAACATTACAGCCTGGAAGTAGAAGCGAATGAGATGCTGTCGGATGTGCTCCGCGAACGTCTGGGTCTCACCGGTACAAAGATCAGCTGTGGTGAAGCGGAATGTGGGGTATGTACAGTGTTGATAGACGGGGCACCAATCCTTTCCTGCAATTATCCAGCTGTCAAAGCTGAGGGAAAAGCGGTGATCACAATAGAAGGATTAGCGGAGGATGGGGAAATGCATCCCCTGCAGGAGGCATTTATCAAGCACGGCGCGGTTCAATGCGGTTTCTGCACACCTGGCCAAATCATGACAGCGGCAGCTTTACTGCAGGAAAAACCTGATCCAACGGATGAGGATATCGAATATGCCTTGAATGATACTCTCTGCCGCTGCGGCACCTACCCGATGATCACCAATGCCATTCATGCCGCAGCTGATAAGATCAACCACGGGAAGCCAATCGACTATCCCAGTTTTGATTTTGGGGGTGGACTTGAACAGGTCGGCCAGGTTGTACCCCGTCCTGAAGCTGGAGAAAAAGTTACCGGGGAAGCGATCTACACCGACGATATCAGTTTTCCCGGTATGCTCTACGGAGCCACGCTCCGGGCTGGTTATCCCCATGGTGTTGTGAAGAAGCTTGACGTTTCCAAGGCAAAAGAACTGCCCGGGGTCAAGGCGGTGCTGACAGCCGATGATATACCCGGGAGGATCAATCATGGAGAGATCTTCCAGGATTGGCCGGCACTGGTTGGAGTTGGGGAGAAATTTCGCTATGTCGGCGATGCCATTGCCGTAGTCGCTGCGGATACGCAGGATATCGCCCGCCAGGCTTTGGAGCTGATCGACTTCGTATTCGATCCCCTCCCTATCGTCAACAATCCGGTCGAGGCCAATCAGGAGGACGCCCCTCGGGTTCATGAAAGTGGTAACCTGCTCAAACACATCAAGGTCAACAAAGGAGACATCCAGCAGGGTTTTGAGGAAGCCGATGTGATCGTCGAGGACACCTTCTTCACTCCCACCTACGAACACGTCTTTATGGAGCCGGAATGCAGCATCGCCCGCCCTCTTGAGGACGGCAAGATGGAAGTGATTGTTGGCTCTCAGATTCCCTATTCGGATCGGGAACAGGTCGCAGAGGCGCTGGATCTGCCATTGGATAAGGTTCGCGTTCGCAGCCCGTTAGTGGGAGGAGGTTTTGGCGGGAAGGAGGATATTGCTGGTCAGATTCATGCAGCTTTGTTAGCCAGAGCTACCGGTAAGCCGGTTAAGATCCTTTACGACCGTCACGAAAGTCTGCTGGTTCATCCGAAAAGACATGCCACCCAGATCCGGGTCAAATTAGGTTTGAAGAAGGACGGCAAGCTTACGGCAGCCCAGACCGAACTCTATGGGGATACAGGCGCCTATGCCTCATTAGGGGACAAAGTGATGGGCCGCGCTACCACCCATTCCACGGGACCGTATATCGTTCCGAATGTCAAGGTCGACTGCTATGCCATGTATACTAATAATCCCCCGGCCGGCGCTTTTCGCGGTTTTGGGGCACTGCAGGCAGCTTTTGCGATCGAGTCTATCATGGACCAGGTTGCTGAGAAACTGGGGATCGATCCCATTGAACTGCGCCGGATCAACGCTCTTCGCACGGGCGCTATCACCAACACCGGCCAGCACCTTCGGGAAAGTGTCGGATTGCTGGAATGCATCGATAAGACATCTGAGGCTTTGCTGGAACATACCAATGGTGAAGACCCCTTTATCTCCCGACCTGTGCCAGGTGAGCCTAATAAACGCCGGGCCTGGGGGTTTGCTGTGACCTTTAAGAACACGGGTTTGGGCGAAGGAGCTCCAGACAACGCCTCAGCAGAGATCGAATTGCTTGAGGACGGCAGGGTGGAAACCCGCATATCCTCAGCAGAAATTGGCCAGGGTTTGGTCACGGTGCTCCAGATGATCACCGCTCAAGAGCTGAACCTGCCCCTGGAGCAGGTCCACATCTATTTGTCTGATACAGATCTGACACCTGATGGAGGACCGACGACCGGATCTCGCCAGACCTATATTTCTGGGAATGCTACCAAATTTGCAGCCATCAACTTGAGAAATAGTATGCTCTCGACTCTTGCTGAAAAGTATAATCTGCCGCCGGATGAGATCGTTTTTGACCAGGGAGTTGTCCGGGTCAACGGAACAGAATTGTCCTTTGCAGATGTCGGAGCGCTGATGCGCGAGGAAGGCAGGGTCCCCAGGTTGACCTATGACTACAGTTCACCGAAGACCACGCCGCTCGGTGAACCTGGCGATAAGCATTTCGCTTATTCGTTTGCTGCCCAAGCGATGGAGGTCGAAGTCGATCTGGAAACAGGGGAAGTCAGGGTGGTCCGGGCGCTGGGCGCCACTGATGTTGGCAAGGCCATCAACCCGCTCGGCTTGCAGGGGCAGGTCGAAGGCGGTTTGATCATGGGTATCGGACATGCTCTTACAGAAGAGTTCATCGTTGAGGAGGGCCAGATCGTAACGGATTACCTTTCCCGCTACCGGATGCCCTCGATTCATCATGTTCCGGAGGAGATCCAGGTAATGATCGTTGAGGACCCCACTGAGGATGGCCCCTATGGAGGGAAGGGGGTAGGGGAGATCTCAACTATGCCCGTTCTCCCGGCGATCGCAAACGCGGTCAACAATGCCTGTGGAGTGCGGTTCAAGAGCCTTCCCATCGATCAGGATTGGCTGCTGACTCAGCTCAAGAAAAACGCCAGCGCAGCCTGAATTCAAGGAGGAATCCGGGAGGGATTAATAAAGATTAAACATCCTCCCGGATCCTCCGTGGTACAATAAATTTACGTGGATCGGTGGTCGCAGGTGTTTCGAACGACTGCCTGCGGCGTTGGGAGTTCTCCTGACGAAAAGTGCTACCGTCCTTTTGAGCTAAAGTCGCCGATCCCATGAAAAACAATATTCAGCGTGTTATACGCAGATCAGTTGAATCCGTCGCAATTAATGAGAGCCCTTGTATAGATGTATCACAGGCCTGGCGCCTGTGATTTTTGGGGTCTTGGGAAGCTTATCAACAACAGGATATAGCGTTGATCATCCTGCTGACTGAGGCTCAAGAGTATCTGGTCTATGCTGGGAGGGATCTTCCTGATTTTTACCGGAGCCAAGGCATTGAGACCATCCACATCCCCGTACCAGATTTTGGCGTTCCTGGAGATCTGCAAACCTGGGATCAGGGGCTAATGGAAGCCAAAAAGGCTGCCCTGGATGGTAAGAACGTCGCAGTTCACTGTCTGGCGGGGAAAGGGAGGACGGGAGTTTTCCTGGCCTGTCTTGCCAAAAAAGAGCTCAATCTGAAAGGTTGGGATGCCATCGACTGGGTTCGCCGCACACTGCCCGGGGCGATGGAAAATAGCCTTCAGGAAAATTTTGTGATCAATTATGAATGATGGAACCCTAAAAAATCAGCAACAGGGAGGAGCAATGATTATTAAAAATGGAAAGATCATCACCTGGGGGAAAGAAAATGAAATTATAGCTGGAAAGGAACTTCTGATCCAGGATGGCGTGATCCGTGAAATTGACGCTGACCTGGTCAAAAAATATCCCGATGAGGAAGTTGTTGACGCTGGAGGGCAGTATCTTATGCCCGGGAATATTTGTGCACATACTCATTTTTACGGCGCATATGCCCGTGGAATGGGCATTCCCGGACCTGCGCCTAAGGATTTTCCTGAGATCCTTAAAAAATTATGGTGGCCGCTGGATATGGCGCTCGATGAAGAAGGGGTGCGCTATTCGGCTCTGGTTTTTGCGGTTGATGCCATCAAGAACGGTACGACGACCTTATTCGACCACCACGCATCACCAAACTTCATCGATGGCTCCCTGGATGTGATCGGTAATGTGGTGCTGGATGCCGGTCTGCGGGGAGTGCTGTGTTATGAGGTCACCGATCGCAATGGTCCGGAAGGAGCGAAAGCCGGGATCCGCGAAAATGTGCGCATGATCAAAAAGGCAGCTGGGATTGACCGAATCGGCGCTGCCTTTGGACTGCACGCCAGCCTGACCCTTGACAGCAAGACCCTGGAAGAGAGTCGGGAGGCAATTGGCGCTGAAGCTGGATTCCACATCCATGTCGGGGAACATTTTTCTGATGAATATGACAGCCTTCAGAAGAGCGGATTGAGAGTGGTCGATCGCCTGGAAAAATATGGCATCCTGGGACCGAAAACCATAGTGGCTCACGGTGTGCACATCGACCAGAAGGAAGCTACCTTGCTGGCCGACTCCGGGACTTGGCTTACCCACCAACCCCGCTCGAATATGAACAACGCGGTAGGCGTGGCTTCTGTCGAGGATTTCCTGCGGTTGGGAATTAAAGTAGGGATCGGTACAGACGGGTTTTACCATGCAATGTGGGAGGAATGGAAAACAGCCTATTACCTGCATAAGGTGCACCACCTCGATCCCCGCAGGATGAGCGCTCTGGATATTGTTCAAATGGGCGTCTACAATAATGCCGCTCTGGCGAATCTCTATCTGCCGCAAAGCAAACTGGGTGTGATCGAACCAGGAGCTGCCGCCGATCTGATTTTTGTGGACTATCATCCCCATACGCCATTGAATGCGGGCAATCTGCCCTGGCAGATCATCTTTGGCTTTCAGGAAAGCATGATCACTTCAACGATGGTGGCGGGTGAATTCTTAATGAAGGACAGAGAATTGCTCACCCTCGATGAGGAAAAGATCACAGCCGAAGCCAGGGCGCTTGCGCCTCAGATCTGGGAGCGCTACGAAGGATATGTAGGATCGTACAAATAGCCGTCAGGGAACGGCGTCTCATTCAAATGAACCGTTAGGAGAGGTAAGTATGACTGAAAAACCTATCATTGCTATCCTGGGAGGAACCGGCCAGGAGGGGAGAGGACTGGCCTTACGCTGGGCTTCCAATGGCTATCAAGTGATTATTGGATCGCGCCAGGAGGAAAAAGCTGTTGGGGCTGCTGATGAACTCAATCAGATCCTTGGAAAAGAACGCATCCTGGGAATGGAGAACTCACAGGCAGCCCGCAAGGCGGATATCAATGTGCTCACGGTGATGGCATCTGCCCATGAACCGGCGGTGAAAAGCCTGAAAGATGCCCTGCAGGGGAAAATTCTTGTAGACGCGACAGCTCGGATCAAATTCCCCAATCCAAAACCCCCGGAGCCGCCATCAGCGGCACGGCTGGCTCAAGGAGTCCTGGGTGATGAGGTACAGGTAGTAGCTGCCTTTCAGAACATCCCTGCCAGCTCCCTTCAGGACCTGAAGAAGGATTTGGACAGCGATGTGCTGGTGTGTGCCGACCAGCGCGAGGCAGCGGATCAGGTTGCTGAATTGATCCGCGGTGCAGGCATGAACGCATATTATGTTGGTGACCTGGATATGGCTGTGACACTGGAAGGGATAACAGCGGTATTGGTTTACTTGAATAAATTCAACGATATCAAGCATGCCAGCATAAAGATTGTGGGTTCATAAGGAACTTTCATTCATGCCATCCGGTCGAGAGCTTAGGTTGCGAGGGTTAGATAATTTCCCGCTGGTACAGCCAGGAGATGATCTGGGGAGGATTATCCAGGACGTCCTGGAAAGTAATGAGATCTCTCTGCTGGATGGTGATGTGCTGATCATCGCTCAAAAAGTGGTATCCAAAGCTGAGGACCGCCAGGTGCTCCTTGACAGTGTTCAGGCTTCCCCTGAGGCACGAAAGCTTGCCAAGGAAACAGACAAGGATCCCCGGGTGGTTGAGCTGATTCTAAGGGAAAGCAGTCAGGTCCTGCGCCACCGACCCGGGTTGATCGTCGTCGAGCACCGCCTGGGTTTTATCTGTGCCAACGCGGGAATCGATCGCTCTAATGTTCGCCAGGCGCAGGAATCGCGGGAGGACAGCGTCCTGCTGCTCCCCGAAAACCCTGACCAATCTGCTCGAAATATCCGGGCTGTGCTGGAAGCAGAACTAGGAGTCCGAATTGGTGTGGTGATCATTGATTCCCATGGAAGAGCCTGGAGGAAAGGCACTGTGGGAATCTCCATTGGCCTCTCCGGGATACCCGGGTTGGTGGACCTGCGGGGAGAACCAGATCTGTTCGGTTATCGTTTGCGGGTTACAGAAATTGGCGCGGCAGATGAACTTGCAGCCGCGGCATCTCTGCTGATGGGCCAGGCCAGTGAGGGGATACCGGTTGTGCTTGCCCGGGGATTCCCATATCCATTGCGGGAAGGCAGTTTCAGCGAAATTCCCAGGGAGCGGGAAAGTGACCTTTTCAGATGAGTTTTTCAATGATTTATCAGCTGGAAGGTAGGGATGCATCTTACCGGTTTTCGTTTCAGTAGCAGGAGGGTCGGAACGGAGTGAAAGTGACTGCACTGGCAGGCGGAGTAGGGGGAGCGAAGCTGGCAGATGGGCTATCCCGTCTGGACCAATCTTTGGATTTGACTGTGATCGTTAACACCGGGGATGATTTTTCACTATTCGGTCTGCAGATTTGCCCGGACCTGGACACGGTCTGCTACAATTTGGCCGGCCTGGAAAATTCACAAACTGGCTGGGGTAGGAATCAAGAAAGCTGGGTTGCCCTGAAGGAGATTCAATCCCTGGATGGACCGGATTGGTTCCAGCTGGGGGATAAGGACCTGGCTACCCATCTGGAGCGCACCAGGAGATTAAGAGAAGGTCAAACATTGAGTCAGATTACAGCGGATTTCTGCTCTTCCTGGGGAATTGGGGCTGCTGTTCTGCCGATGAGTGATGATCCCCGGCCGACATTTGTCAAAACAGACCGGGGAGTGCTGCCCTTCCAGGAATATTTTGTTCGTCAGGGTTGCCAACCTGCTGTCCAGGGATTTATTTTCCAGGGGGCAAAGGAATCTGCACCGGCCCCTGGCGTATTGAAAGCTATTCGTGATGCTGATTTGATTGTGATCTGTCCCTCCAATCCCTGGGTGAGCATCGATCCCATCCTGGCCGTTCCGGGTGTCCGGAATGAGCTTAAGGGACAGCAGGTGTTGGGGGTATCTCCTTTAATCGGAGGGGCAGCAGTTAAGGGACCCGCTGCTAAGATGTACCGAGAGATGGGGGTTGAACCTTCCGCCGCAGCTGTTGCAGAACATTATGGCCAGCTGCTGGATGGCTTTATCATCGACAATCAGGACCTTGTCCTTGCCGAACAAATTTCCGAAGTTTCGGGTGGTGTTCTTCAGGTTTATACAGAAGATATTTTAATGAAGAACCGGGAGGAGCGCATACGCCTGGCGGGCCAGGTCATCGATATTGGTAAAGATTTAGTGAAGGAGATCTAAGCATGGCTTTGTGGGCAATCGTTCCTGTTAAGCCGCTGCGACGGGGAAAATCCCGCCTGGCAAAAGTGATTTCCGCAGAAGAGCGGGCAGATCTGAATCATTATCTCCTCAAGCACACGATTGAGGTGCTGTCCACGATTGACGAGATCGAAAATATCCTGGTCATCAGCCGCGACACGGAAGCGCTGGCTCTGGCACGGGATTTGGGGGCGCGCACGGTGCAGGAGAACGGAAATCCAGAGTTAAACACCGCTTTAACCCGTGCAGTTGAAATAGCAAGGACTTATGAGACCTACGGAATTCTGGTCATTCCCGCAGATTTGCCCCGCTTGAACGCGGATGATATCAGGAAAATCCTCAGCTATCGGAAAGAACCCCCCGTGGTGGTGATTGCCCCCGATCGAAAAAAGCAAGGGACCAATGCCCTGCTGGTCTGTCCACCGGATCTGATCGAGTTCAAGTATGGAGAGGGGTCATTCGAAAAACACAGCCAGGCAGCCCGTGAGTCTGGTGCCCATTTGGAAATCTGCGATCTGCCTGCACTTGAACTGGATTTAGATGAGCCGGAAGATCTGGCTCTCATAGAAGCTGAACTTCGAGTCAACGAGTGAGTGTTATCTAATATACTATTTATGGAGGTAAACATATGAAGAAGAAAGCTGCTCTTTATCTACAGGATGCCCATGACTTGAGAGATGGGTTGGATTATGTACGTTATGCAGAAAGCAAGGGATTTGACGCAGTCTGGCAGGCTGAATCCCGACTTGTGCGAGATGCAATTGTCCCCATGGCGGCATATGCTGCTGTCACCGATAAAATCAAAATTGGCTCTGGTGTGATCAATAACTGGACCCGCAACATTGGTTTGCTGGCGTCCACTTTTCTCACCCTGGATGATCTGGCACCGGGAAGGATGATCTGCGGTATCGGTGCCTGGTGGGATCCCCTGGCAGAGAATGTTGGTATCAACCGCACCAAACCGCTGACTGCTATGCGTGAGACTGTGGTAGTCCTCCGCAAGTTGCTGAATATGGAAAACGTCACTTTTGATGGTGAATTCGTCCATGTCAACGGCATTGAGCTGGATGTTGTCCATGGGCGCACTGAACCCCGCGATGTCCCGATCATGATCGGTGCTACCGGCCCGAAGATGCTCCAGTTGGCAGGAGAGATCGGTGATGGCGTGGTGATGAATTATTGTGTGCCTGTGGAATACAACGATATGGCCTTGGAAAATATCGAGATCGGTGCCAAGCGGGCAGGCAAAAGCCTGGAGGATATCGATCGTCCCCAGCTGGTGGTCTGTTCTGTAGCAGAGGACCATGACGAAGCCATCGATTCCAGCCGGGAGCTGCTGACCCAATATCTTGCCCAACAGCCCCATATCGCTCACGCTTCTGGTGTGTCCAGTGATATTGTCGCTGAGATCCAGTCCATTTTAGGATGGCCTGCCACCCATGAGCAGATCCAGGCGGCAAAGCACCTGGTTTCGGACGATTTGATCCTCCGGATCACTGCCTCTGGAACGCCGGAGGAAGCCCGGGCAAAGGTAAATCAATACCGGGAGCACGGCTGCACAACCCCCATCCTCTATCCGGTTGGTGGGGATGTGAAACTATTGATCGATACCTTTACTGCTGAGTAGGTAACGATCCAATAATTAGAGACCTGACAGGTTTCATCCCCCGGAAGGGAAGATTCCACCGGGGATATTTACGTGAGGTTAATTATGATTACTGAATATTTTCGTCCACAAAAATTGGATGATGCCCTGGATTTGCTGGCCCGCAAGGATCCTCCAACCCTGGCTCTGGGCGGAGGATTGTATATCAATCAGTTTATCAAACGCCCGGTTGCAGTTGTTGATCTGCAGGATCTGGGTTTGACTGAGATCCAGGATGATGGAAAGGTTCTCCAGTTGGGAGGAGCGCTAACCCTCCAGCGGCTGCTGGAGTCCGGTTATCCGGTTGCGGCCTTGGAAAAAGCCATCCTGCACCAGGAAGGCTACAACCGCAGGCAGGTTGCAACGCTAGCAGGCACGATTGTCGCCTGCGACGGCCGATCTCCAATTGCTGCAACCTTACTGGCACTCGATGCGGAATTGACATTGGCTGTGGCTGGAGAAAAACCGGTGAGTGAACGATTGGGGGATTTCCTTCCCCTGCGGGAAGAGGTCCTGGCAGGCAGATTGATAACGACCATCCGCATCCCCAAGTTGATCAACGCAGCCTACCATTATGTAGCTCGTTCTCCAGCCGATTTGCCGCTGGTGGGGGCAGCAGCAGCTCGCTGGCCTTCCGGTAGAACCCGTGTTGTACTCCTGGGGTACGGGAGGGAACCGCTGATGGTCTTCGATGGACCGGACGCAGAAGGGGCGGACCTGGCTGCAGAAGACGCCTACACTGAGGCAGGCGATCAATGGGCAGGAGCGGATTATCGATCCGAGACTGCGGCTGTGCTGGTCCGACGCTGCCTGGATGAGATAGCTGAGTGATAAGAAGGATTTAATGATGATGGATATAGAACTGAAAGTTAATCAAGAAACCTACCAGCTTCAAATCCAGCCTGGTGAGCGGCTGTACACTGTGCTGCGGCGTTTAGGCTATAAAAGTGTGAAGTTTGGTGATGAACAGGGAGAAACTGGCGCTGATACCGTGCTGATGGATGGAAAACCAGTCAACTCCTATTTGCTGTTGGCCGCTCAAGCTGAGGGTCACCAGTTGGAAACACTGGAAGATTTGGGGGAAAATCCCCATCAGGGTTGGAAGGAAACCCGTGGGCTGCATATTTTACAGCAGGAGTTCGTAAAAAACGGAGCGATCCAGTGCGGCTACTGCACTCCAGCCCAGCTGCTGGCTGCCAAGGAACTGCTCGATCGGGAGCCTGATCCAACAGAAGAACAGGTCAGGGACGTGTTCTCAGGGATCCTGTGCCGCTGCACGGGCTATCTGAAACCGGTTGAGGCTGTATTGCGAGCGGCTGCCAGGATGCGCGGTGAAACTATACCCCCCATTGAGGATCCTATCAAGGTGCCGCCAGAATGGATGGGGAGCGATTTAGGAGATTCTATCCCGTCAACCAAAACGATCCAGGTGGATGGTTCCACGCTGACCGCGGAAAGGGTGATCACCGATCTCAAAGTGAGCAACAGTCCGGATACCTGGCGCCAGGTAGGCAAACCTAAAGAAAAGGTCGATGCGGTCAAACTGGTCCAGGGCAAACCCGCGTTCACTGCGGATTTCGAACACCGAGATATGCTTTATGCCAAAGTACTGCACAGCCCTCATGCCCATGCCAGGATCAAATCCATTAATACAGATCGAGCCCTGGAAATCCCTGGGGTGCGCAGTGTCCTGACCTACCGTGATATACCCCGGGTGCCTTACTCTACAGCGGGCCAGTCTGATCCCATCCCCGGTCCATTGGACTGTTACTCCCTCGATAACAAGGTTCGTTTTGTGGGTGACCGGGTTGCCTTTGTGGCGGCGGAGAGCGAGGAAATTGCTGAGAAGGCCCTTGAAGCGATCGAAGTTGAATATGAAATTCTGACCCCTGTCCTGGATTCCCGGGAGGCGATGAAACCGGGAGCGCCGATCATTCATGACCAGGATGATTATGTCGATTTCGCGGACTCCAACCCGGAAAAGAACCTGGCCGCTGAGATTCGCATTGATATTGGTGACGTTGAAAAAGGCTTCCAGGAAGCTGACCAGATCTTCGAGGCGGAATATGAAGTCCCCAAAGTGCAGCAGGCTCATATTGAGCCGCATGCTGTGGTCACTTACTGGGATGAAAATGATCGGCTGGTAATTCGGACCAGCACTCAGGTCCCTTTCCATGTGCGGCGTATGATCGCCCCTGTGCTGGGTATACCGATCAAGCGCATCCGGGTGATCAAGCCCCGCATTGGAGGTGGATTTGGCGGCAAGCAGGAGATGCTGATCGAGGACGTAGCCGCCCACTTGACCATCGCGACTGGACAGCCTGTCCAGTATGTATATACTCGGGAGGAAGAGTTTATCGCTGCCCGATCGCGCCATCCTATGCGAATTCGCCTTAGAACAGGTGTTAAAGATGACGGTACAATGACCGCCAATGAGATGTACGCACTGAGTGACACCGGTGCGAACGGAGCCCACGCTCTGACGGTGACTGGCAACACGACCAAAGCCATGGCACTCTATGTTGGGGATGGTCAGTATCGGGAATCACCCAATATCCGTTTTTATGCGGATATCGTTTACACCAACACTCCGCCTGCTGGAGCTTTCAGGGGGTATGGAGTTCCCCAGGGCTACTGGCCTGTTGAGCGCCACATGGAATTTATCGCGCATCAGCTGGGATTGGACCCACTTGAATTCCGTCTGAAAAATGCATTGCGGGCTGGTGAAATTCATCCGTTCAGTGTCGCCTGGAGCGAAGGTCGTGAACCTGTTCCCGAGATGATCCAGACCAATGGATTGGCGGAATGCGTTCAACGCGGGAAAGCAGCAATTGGGTGGGATGAAAAACAGCTGGACAAGGATTGGACAGCTGTGCCTGGAAAACCCTATTTGAAGAAAGGCCTGGGAGCTGCTCTGGTTATGCAGGGAACTGCCATCCCTTATCTTGATATGGGGGGCGCCAGCATCAAGCTTAATGATGACGGTTCCTTCAACCTGCTGATCGGAGCGACTGACCTGGGCACAGGGTCTGATACTGTGCTGGCTCAGATGGCGGCTGAGATCCTGGGAGTCCCTTTGGAAGATGTCATTGTTTACTCCTCGGACACAGATTTTACACCTTTCGATAAAGGAGCTTATGCATCCAGCACAACCTATATCTCTGGAGCAGCTGTAGTAGATGCGGCGAATAAGGTTGCAGATCGCATCCGAGAACGTGCTGCCCTGATATTGGAATCCAAACTGGACAAGGCCATCATCATCCCGGCAGAGATCGAACTGGCTGACCGCTGCGCAGTAGCACCTGACGGCCATGCTGTTTCCCTGGAAGAGATCGCGCTGCATTCTCTCCACCACGCAAACCAGGAGCAGATCATGGCTGTTGGTTCCTATATGTCACCGGTCTCCCCTCCACCTTTTGCAGCTCAATTTGCGGAAGTAACGGTCGATACGGAGACCGGGATGGTCACCGTGGACAAGCTGGTGATGGCGGTCGATTCTGGGATCATCGTTAACCCAGTGACTGCCTCCGGGCAGATCGAAGGGGGAATGACCCAGGCGTTGGGTTATGCCGTCTGCGAAGAGATGCGTTACGATGAAGCCGGCCGGCCGCGAGAGACGAACCTCAGCGACTATCACATTTTCGCTGCGCATGAGATGCCAGAACTCGAGACGATATTCATTGAGACGGTTGAGCCTTCCCATCCTTTTGGCGTAAAGGCCGTGGCCGAGATCCCGATGGATGGCGTCGCTCCCGCTGTCGGTAACGCGGTTCAAGACGCGTGCGGCGCCGGGCATGTGAATCCCGATACCGATTCCATCGCCGCAGCGATGGGGTATGCGTGGTTCCGGGATGCGCGGACCGAAGAAGACGATGTCATCGCCGCGCGTGCGGGCCCGATCAACGAGCAGACTGCCTGGGTATTGGAGCGGGTTGGCTTGAAGGCTCCCGATCTGCTTGCCGACGCCTCACCGCATTTCGAAGCCGTCGCCCGCCGCTACGACAGCGTGGCTCCTGACCGGCCCCTGCGCGAAGCCTGGGCGATCGCCAACCGAACAGGAAACGTCGCCCCGGTGGTGGAGGCGGATGGCCGCCCTTACGGCTTAATCACAGGCTTCAGCCTCTTCCGGTCTTTGAGCCAACTGCTCGGTTCCCACCCCGAACAGCACGAGATGACACTTTCTGAATTATTTGAGCTCCCGAGCGGCGAAGCCTCCGACCTGGAGGTCCCGAAGTTCAAAGCCGGCTCGCGCATCCGCGATGCCCTGCCGCGCATCTTGCGCGGCGAACGGAACGACTTCTGGGTTGTCGATGAACAGGGACGCTATCTGGGTGTCTGCCGGCAGCGTGATCTGCTCAACCCGCCGCGACTGCGGTTGATTCTGGTCGATCACAATGAAACCGGTCAATCCGTCGGTTCGCTCGACGAGGCTGACCTGCTCGAGGTGCTCGATCACCACCGCCTGAGCAATCCGCCGACGCGCCTGCCGATCCGCTTCCGGGTCGATCCGGTGGGCAGCACCAGTACGCTGGTCTCGGAACGGATCGAGGAC
>JARROG010000033.1:0-12798 GCA_037384185.1 Anaerolineales bacterium
AAAAAGAGGCTCTTGAGCTGATCTTCAGCGCTCTGTCAGACTTGCTGAGTGAGCTGGCAGACCTGATTTTGGAGTATGCTGACCTGCCAGTGATCGGGTTCACACACCTCCAGCCGGCTGAGCCGACCACGCTGGGCTACCGGCTAGCCCAGCACGGTCAGGATCTGCTGGATTGCTACCAGGACCTGAGGCTTTTCTCGGAACAGATCAAAGGTAAGGGATTTACGGGCGCAGTGGGGACAAGTGCCTCATTCGCAACCTTGCTGGGGGAGGAAAATCTGGTTGAATTCCAGAAGAGCATATCAGAGAAACTCGATTTGGAGTTCTTCCCGGTCGTATCCCAGACCTATCCTCGTCTGCAGGACTACCGACTGCTGACCCGGTTAGCAGGTTTGGGCGCTGTGCTGTATAAGTTTGCATTCGACCTGCGCTTCCTGCAGTCACCAGCTGTGGGTGAGATCGCTGAACCGTTCGGTATAGGACAGGTAGGCTCTTCCGCAATGCCATTTAAACAGAATCCGATCCGGGCAGAGAAGATCAACTCGCTGGGGAGATACCTGGCTCAGCTGCCAAGGATTGCCTGGGATAACGCCGCCCACAATCTGCTGGAGCGCACGCTGGATGACAGTGCAAATCGGCGGGTGATCCTTCCCCAAGGGTTTCTATGCCTGGATGAGATGCTGGGCAGTGTGCGGGAGATCCTCTCTGGGCTGCAGATCCACTCGAAAATCATTCAATCCAACCTGGCCGATTATGGACCGTTCGCTGCCACTGAGAAGCTGCTGATGGTCCTGGTAAAAGCAGGTGCGGACCGCCAGATAATGCATGAGAATATTCGGGAACAGGCTCTAAAAGCCTGGGACGCAGTTCGGTCCGGCAAAATTAACCCCCTGACAGACCTGCTGGCGGAAGATCCCAGTTTGAGGACCTATTTGGATGAAAGCCAGATTCGAACCACTTTGAAGGGTGAGAACTACCTGGGAGATGCACGGCAGCGTGCTCGGGGGCTGGCAGAGCGGATCAAAAAAACGCTCAGGGACTGATTGGCTTCCAAGCTCTATTTTAAGTCCAATATTACAACATAATATACTTGTAATTTTGCATTACAAGTGTTATAACTTGTTGTGATTAGAAAGAGAGGAAAGCGGGATGGCAGCTGAGATCTATGCAGTGTTGACAGGAGATATTGTGTCTTCCTCCCGGATCAATCAAGAAAGGGGAAATCGGGTCCTGGAAGAGATCCTATCTATCGAGAAGGACATAAAGGGTAGGTTCCCATCCTCGGTCCATGCCGGAGTCGATGTCTTCCGGGGGGACAGCTGGCAGCTGGTCGTTCGGGACCCTATCTCAGCTCTGCGTATTGGGCTTTATTTCCGGGCTCAGCTGCGTTCTACCGCCGGGATGGATTCCCGGGTATCGATCGGCTTTGGCACGGTAGATTATCTGCCAGCCGGCGAGGTCTCTACCGGGACCGGAGCGGCTTATACACTTTCCGGAATGGGATTGAAAGATCTGCTCAAACCGGTCCGTATGAAGCTCAAATTCACCTCAGAGCAGACCTCAAGCCTGGCCAGATCGCTTGACACTATTACCGGTTTGATGGATCTGCAGGTTCAGCGCTGGACCCGGAAACAAGCAGCAGCAAGTGCTGGGTCCCTGGTAGGTTTGACCCAGGAGCAGATCGCCCTTAATTGGAAGGAGGAGCCAGTCTCCCAGCAGGCGATCTCCCAGCATTTGGAAAGTGCCGGCTGGTATCAAATTAGGGAGAGTTTGCAATTTGTGGAAACTGTTTTGCCAGAAGTCTTGAACCTCCGGAGCTAAAAAGAACTCAATCTTGAAGGCCTGGGATCCATGTTCGCGAACTTGTGTTGTGGGAGGTCATCATGCTCACCCCATTCTTGAGGTTATTCATCCCCTTATATTCTGCCCATCTGCTGGGTGACTTCCTCCTGCAAACTGACGCTTCTGTCCGGGAAAAAGAAAGATTTCCCGTACTGATCAAGCACGGATTGGTCATCGGTGTATTAAGCTATCTATTCCTGGGATTGATTAACTGCTGGCAAATTCCGCTGGGAGTGGCCGTCAGTCACACTTTGCTGGATGCCTGGAAGCTGCGGACAAGGAGAGGATCGCGGCTTTCTCGATTTGTGCTCGATCAGACCGGGCATATACTCATTCTCAGCCTCTTTGCTTGGGCGGGGGGCTATCCTTATGCGGATACTCCGCTTTTGGGCGTTGTATTATTTGGAAGTGGGTATTTGATCTCCCTTACTTTGCTGTCAGGAGCAGTCACCGCGGTCTACGTGGGCAGCTTTCTGGTTGAGTTTTCCTTTGCCTCGCTGGGGATCCATGGTCAACAAATCGATCAGAAACCTCATCAAGAGGGAGAGTCTGCTTTGAATGAGGGTATAGCGGAGGGAGGCAGGGTGATCGGTTATCTGGAGCGGGGCTTGATCTTCTTGTTCATCCTGGCCGATTATCCTGCAGGGATTGGCTTTCTGGTCGCTGCCAAATCGATTTTCCGGTTTGGTGAATTGACAGATTCCGCCCGCCGTTCTCAGGCGGAATACATCATCATTGGCACTCTGCTAAGTATTCTTTTCGGCACGGCCGTCTCTTTCTTGACAGCGGTGGTTTTGAGAATATTGAGTGCTTGATCAAGATGTCAGATTGAGATTGAAAGGAGGACCGGGGTTTATTCGCCCACGGTCCTCCTTGCTTGTCTCTACTTGAGGGTTTGAGAGCTCTACCCAGGTTACTAACGCATATCCTGAGGTAAATCAGGTTTATTATCCAGGATACCTTCGATGCCCTCAACTACATCTGGGGTGAGCTGATCCACGTAATCCAGAGCTTTTAGATTTTCTTTCAGCTGGGATTCTTTTGAGGCACCGGTAATTACGGTGCTGACATTCGGATTCAGCAGGCACCAGGCTAGCGCTAACTGGGCAGTTGTACAGCCCAGTTGATCAGCGATGCCTTTCAGCTGTTTGACCTTTTCGATCTGCTTTTGAGCTTCTTCCCCGGTGAGGCGCTTCCGAAGCCACTCATAACCTTCCAGAGTAGCTCGCGAATCCTCCGGGACCCCCTGATTATATTTGCCGG
Organism: Anaerolineales bacterium; assembly: GCA_037384185.1. Lineage (GTDB taxonomy): Bacteria > Chloroflexota > Anaerolineae > Anaerolineales > UBA11858 > B10-G9. Next base: position 3,106 of record JARROG010000033.1, read on the forward strand.
TCAAAAGACCGCTGGCCAGTGGGCTCCAGATCGTAGTTCCTAATCCGATCTCACTATATAGGTGGTGATACTCTGCTTCGACCCGATCCCTGTGGAACATATTGTACTGGGGCTGTTCCATAAGAGGGGGGATCAGATGTTCTCTGCGGGCTATGCCGTAAGCTTCCATGATCTGCTGAGCGGACCACTCGCTGGTTCCCCAGTAGAAAGCCTTGCCCTGGTCAATCACATGATTAAAAGCCCGAACAGTTTCCTCAATAGGAGTGTGGATATCGGGTCGATGGGCGAAGACCAGGTCGACATAATCCAGATCCATGCGGCGCAAAGAGTCATCCACCCCTTCCAGAATGTGTTTCCTGGAGAGGCCCCGGTCATTTGGTCCATCTCCACCCCAAAAGATTTTCGTGGATAGCACAAGGTCACTGCGCTTCCACCCGGCTTTTTTGATCGCCTTCCCCATAATTGTTTCAGACACCCCGTTGCTGTACACTTCAGCGTTATCAAAAAAGTTCACACCGCCATCGATTGCTGTGCTCATCATCTTGACGGCACTATCAACATCAACCTGCTTTCCAAAAGTCACCCAGGATCCAAATGAGAGTGCGGATACCTGAAGTCCGGATTTCCCTAAATATCTATATTTCATCTGTCGGTTACCTCCGTTTCTGATTAATATTTTTCGGGGTAATCCCTGCTTCTGCGTCTTTCAGGGCCTCTTTGGATCTGGCCGCCAGGATTGGGTAAGGCTTTCTGGCGTAATCGAGGCCGGGTTGTGCGGGGAAGGGTTGTTCCTTTCCCAGGGCTTTGACAGCTGCTCCGGATTCCTGCAAGATCAGCCAGCTGCCAGCAAAATCCCAAATTCTGGGGGTGCTCTCCAGCGCCAGGGCTGCGGTTGATTTCGCCACGAGGCAAAGATTGTAGGCAGCAGCTCCTAAACTTCGTTTCTTGAATGGAGTCCTGATCTTGTATTGCTGCTGCATCCTGGAACAATGGACAAAGAGCGGGACAAGATCCTGTTGTGGACTTTCTGACAGAGTGAGAGGTTGCCCATTGAGGGCTGCTCCCTTCCCTAAGGAAGCGGTGTACAGTTCATCCACCAGAGGGAAATAGACGGCAGCATCGTGAGGCTGTCCATCTTGTAAGTGAGCGATCGAGACCCCCCAGTAAACCAGGCCGTGGCTGAAGTTTGCTGTGCCGTCCAGCGGATCCACCACCCAGGTGTGCTGAGTATGCGGATAAACGGTTGAGCTTTCCTCACTTAGGATCCCATCCTGGGGGTAGGTTTCCTTGATGAGGGACTGTATTATTTGGTCTGCTTTTCGGTCTGCTTCTGTAACGAGGGTTAGATCCGCTTTCAGCTCACCTTGCGTGCTGCCGCTGCGGTAGATCGCTACCAGCTCCTGTCCTGCCCGGAGAGCAGCCTCTTTTGCGGTTGATAATCTTTCAGAAGCCATAGAATACCCCATTCAGGCTATCATACCGCGGTTCCCTGAATTACGGGTCTCGATATTAGGATTCTTAAGAAACTCATATACTGCGTCCTGAAGACTGATCTGATCCTGCCGGAAGGGTTGTTCAAAACGTTTGAACCACTTACCCAGCTGGGGCCATCCTAGCTGCAGCTCTACAAGGATGAGCTCAGCTAAAGGCCCTCCCTCCGGGATAAATCCAAAGCTGAAAAAATCTTCCTCAGCAGCCTCACGGTCATACTCCAGACGGATGATCTCTGCCTGCCATTCACCGTTGTGATAAGTAAGCCGGGCGTAGCTCGGCCTTGTATCACCGTCAAAAGGCAGGCCTACAGATCCGGCGTTGACGATTGTGGTGCCTTGAAAGTTCCTGATCAGAGGTTGGTGGGTGTGTCCAACCACAAACGCTCCTGCATCTGCCGGTGTTAGACCGGGAAGATCTGCTGATGGAGTTGTGGGATAGATCCCGATCCGGTCACCAGCTGTCGAGGCGTGAGCTGCTTTCAGCGGGGCCGGGTCTGGCAGGTGGACGGTAATCTCTTCAGGCAGACGGCTGATTTCAGCGATGTCTTGTTCTGTGAGGGTTTGGAAAGTCCACAGGATCACTTTCCTGAGCTGATAGTCATGACCTGATCGGGAATATGCTGGATCTCTGAAATTTAGCACATACCCTTCATGGTTGCCCTTGATCAGCTGCCAGTGGGGGTTGCGGGCTTTTTCTTGGATTAGATCGAGACAGTCCTTGGAGCGGGGGCCTCGATTGATCAGATCCCCCAGGACCAGAACCTGGTCAGGTTTCCAGTTCTCAAGGTCTTCGAGCACGCGAATCAGGGCATGGTAATTACCATGGATATCACCCAGTGCTGCAATTTTCATAGCTCAGGTTGAGACTCAACGATCTGAACATAATCCTGGGTCTCAGTCTCTGCGGGGCTGCTGCCCAGCAGCTGGAGCAAATCCTTGGCAACCAGGGCTTTCTTTTCAGCGTCCTCCAGACTCCAGGTGCGGCTCTTGACTTCCAGGAATGTTCCCAGGGCAGGCTCGTCCAGTCGGTCGACGTTGATGAAGAACTCGATATCTCGATAGCAAACCTTCCAGCGTTTGCGGTCTTTTTCAATAAAGGTTTCCGCGATGGGCTTGAAATATTCACGGTAGAAGCGCAGGCTGTGCGGGGCTGGGGCGATAAAACGACTCCTGGACAGCAGGACATCCTGCGGGAAATGGCGCTCCCGCTGCGGTCCGATCAAAGTCAGGCGGTAGCGTATATTCTCAACTTCGCCGCTGCGGTCAATGAATTCATCTTCACGGTAGCGCAGCCAACCTTCCTCGGGATCCTCGAAACGGAAGTAAGTGTCGTATTCATGATAGTGGCGGTAGTAAACGATTTCCAGTTCGCAATCCAGAATACGGTCGATCACGCTCTGGGGATCCTGAACTTTGGCTTTTACCTGAACCTCGTAGCTTTCCTGCTCTTCAGCGCCGCCGATGGCGATCAATTTGGTGTAGACAGATTGGAAGCGCTCGATCAGGAACTGGTCAATTTTTTCAGCCAGCGCTTGAGCTTTTGGAAGCAGTTTTTCAGGATCAACGGTCAGCAATTCGTGGGAACGCATCAACCAGTTTCCATTGACCATCACATCGCTGACGTCTGTGGATTTGGCAGCATACACCAGCTGGGCGTAGATGCTGTCCGAATCATTGCGAAAATGGGGTGAGTTATGCAGGGTGTTGATATTGACCAGTATCAGATCTGCTTTTTTGCCCGCAACCAGGGAGCCGACCTGATCGGCGAGGTGAATGGCTTTCGCACCCATGCTGGTTGCCATGGCGATCGCCGTTCGGGCGGGAACTACTGTGGGATCCCCGGTGCTGCCTTTTGCCAGCAGTGCGGCCAGGCGCAGTTCCTCAAACATATCCAGATCGTTGTTGGAGGATACACCGTCTGTCCCTATGCCAACCTGAATGCCGTGATCGAGCATATTGGATACTGGAGCGATCCCGGAAGATAGTTTCAGGTTCGAGGTTGGGTTGTGGGCTACTCCGACACCGTATCTTGCCAGCGTGCGCATCTCTCTGTCATCAATATGCACGCAGTGGGCGGCAATCACCTTGGCTTTGAAGATATCATATTGCTCTACATAGGGAACTACCGTCATGTTGTGGAGCTCCAGGCTGTCCTCGACTTCCTGGGAAGTCTCTGCAATATGGATATGTAGAGGAACATCATATTTCAACGCCAGTTCGGTAGATGATTTCAGAATGTCCACGGTGGTTGTGTAGGGAGAGTGGGGGGCCACTGCGGGAGTGATCAGGGGGTGGTCCTTCCACTTCTTGATCATTGCTTCTGAAGCCGCCAGCGAGTCCTCGTAAGAATCTGCGTCGGGGGATGGGAATTTGAGGATTGTCTGGCAGCAGACTGCTCTCAATCCAGCCTCGGCCGTAGCTTCGGCGACCTGGTCTTCGAAGTAATACATGTCAGCGAAGGAAGTCACTCCGGAGCGGATCAGTTCCGCGCAGGCCAGGGAGGTGCCCAGCTGGACGAACTCAGGATCCACATACTCCCGCTCCACGGGCATAATATAACCCAGCAGCCAGACATCCAGACGGAGATCGTCACCCAGGCCGCGCAGTAAGTTCATGGGCACATGGGTGTGGGCATTCACCAGACCCGGCATCAGGACCTTTCCCTGGCAGTCAATCAGCTCGTCCGCTGAAAACTGCTTCTCAAGTTCTTCGGTAGGACCAACGGCCGCGATCTGATCCCCTGTGACCGCCAGAGCGCCATGTTCATACTGGGTAAAATCTTCATCCATGCACAGTACATAGGCGTTCATGAACAGCTTATCAACTTTTTTTGTCATGCATACCTCATCTCTTAGCTGTTATTAGCTATTATCCAATTTTCTTCCGGCGAACACACCATATCCAACATAGCTGAATATATCCCTGGACAGGTTGCTCGTCCCGTCTTTGAAAAACATCCGGGACGATTTATCTGTAAGGAGCAGCCTGAGTATTCTGGGCAGAGTGCCGAGAATATTTCCTAATCCATAGCGCTGCAGCCGTCCCCTGCTTTCTCGACCGGGATCAATAGGATAACCGTTACCAACAACATTCACAAAACCCGCTTCAACCATCAGGTCCATCCACTTCCGGGGAAGATGCGTGGTGACAAAAGCAGCCCGCTTGAACATCTCCCGGTAAGCTTGAGTCGGGGGTTGGAGCCAGACCATCTCTGTGATTCCCAGGTATCCACCGGGTTTGATCACTCTGGCATATTCCCGAAATGCGGCAAGTTTATCGTCAAAGAACACGTTCACTGATTCCAGCAGGACCACATCGAAGCAGTCATCCGGGAAAGGCAGTATCCTGGCATCCGCAGCCAGGAAGGATATCATCTGGCTCACCTGCTGATTTCCAGCCCGCTCCCTGGCCTCCTGAAGCATACGCTCGATCAGGTCAACACCAATTATCTGGGAAGCAAATTCCCTGGCAAGGAAAATCGGGGTGGCTCCAACACCACATCCCAGATCCAGCACCAGCTGCCCGGCCTGGATGCCGGTAAGCTGGATCAATTCTCGAGTGGCATCCAGACTGCCGTAGTGTTTGGTCAATCCGAGTTTGGCCAGAAATTCAAAATAATCTTCCGCTCGTTCTGCAGACATGGCTTGAATGATTCTCCAGGAAAAAAAGATCCGCCAAGCAGGGATTAGAGTTGATTGTAACACCTGAAAACCGTTTTTGCGATGACGTGCAGCGGCGTTGGGTCTGGCGCCCTGGGGATGAAGTCTTTTGCAAATGGAGGGGTATTCCTTGCCGCTGCGATCGCTGGTCATATCAAATCCGATGGGGTGTTGTATGGTAAAATAGGACATCGATGAATATCAATAAAATTGCCTTTCCGACCCCTCCAAAAGTCCTTAAATCTATCCAAATTGGGTTCGATGCCATCACCAAGCACCTGGTATTATTGTTGTTCCCTCTAGGGGTAGATCTGGTTTTATGGTTTGGACCTCACCTGCAAATTCGCTCCTTGATTGAGAGTTTGGTCATGAGCATGACCGAAGTCGCAGAATTGCTTCCAGCGGATTTTACTGAGGTCATGGAAGCGGGTCAGGAGATCTGGTCCCTGGCAGCTGAACGGATCAACCTGCTGGTCGCTCTGCGGTCATTGCCCGTGGGAGTGTTCAGTTTGTTGGGCTCGATCTTACCGGTTGAAAATCCTGTTGGGCAACCGATTATGTGGGATATCACGAATCTGGGCAGCGCATTTCTGTTAACTGTGGCTATCTTTCTGGTCGGTTTGTTGCTGGGAAGTTTGTATTTTTCCGCAGTACGTCAGGCGGCTGTGTTCGATCAACTTAACTGGCACACCGTATTCCGGGAATGGCCCCGGGTTACCTGGCAATCGCTGGTGCTCAGCGTACTCTGGCTGGTTTTCTTCCTGGCGATCTTGATCTTTGGGAGCTGCGCTGCGACCGGGATCACCATGTTCAGTGTTTCCTTGGGGCAGATGGTGATCGTGCTTTTCGGTATTGTCAGTTTCTGGTTGGTATTCCCGTTGTTCTTTTCACCTCATGGTATTTTCACGCAGGGGTTGAAAGCATGGCAGTCGCTGCTTGCCAGCCTGCGATTGACCAACCTGACATTTTTAAAAACCAGCCTGTTCATCATGTCAGCAATCCTGGTAAACCAGGGATTGAATATGGTCTGGCAGATTGCTCCGGAGAATTCCTGGTTGATGTTGATCAGTATCCTGGGCCACGCCTTCGTGACCACTGGAATGCTGTCAGCCAGTTTTGTCTATTACCAGGAAATCAACCGCTGGGTGGAGGAAATCAAAGCCTGGGGTGCTTCCCAGAAGGCGGTTGAGGAAAAACCAAGTTTGGAAAATTAACCCGATGCGTGATATGATGCGGGTTTGCTGGAAACTAAGTGGAGGATTTTGTGGCGAATAAGAAGCAAAAAATGTCCTATGATGCAAAAGATATCCAGGTTCTGGAAGGCTTGGAAGCTGTCCGCATGCGGCCTGGAATGTACGTGGGCGGAACGGATATCAAAGCTCTGCACCATCTGGTCTATGAAGTGGTGGATAATTCAATCGATGAGGCTTTAGCGGAGTACTGTGATGAGATCGAGATTATCATCCACGAAGACGAGAGCGTAACTGTCACCGACAACGGGCGCGGGATCCCCGTCGACGTGGATATAAAGTGTCTGGCGGGCTGCACGGTGTCGGACTATCCGCCGTCAATGCTCTCTCGGAATGGTTTGAGGTCACCGTCTGGCGGGATAAGAAAGAATACCATCAGCGCTATGAGCGTGGCGTGGCGGTAACGAAACTTGAAGTGGTAGGGGATGCTCCCAAAGGCAAAACAGGCACTACCCAGACCTTCCTGTATGACAAGACCATCTTTGACCAGGATTTGTCATTCCAATTCGAGACCCTGGTCCAGCGCTTCCGGGAAATGGCTTTTGTCACCCGCGGCGTTACCATCCGATTTATCGATGAACGGACAGATCAGGAGATGACTTTCTATTTTGACGGTGGGATCACCTCTTTTGTCCGCTACCTGAATCGCAACCGAGAGAAACTGCACCCGGTCATTCACGTTGAGAAGGAAATCGATGACATCGTGATCGATGCAGCTCTCCAGTATACTGACTCATTCGCTGAGTCGATTTATGCTTTTGCTAATACCATCAACACCCACGATGGGGGCACTCACCTGACCGGTTTGCGGAGTGCCATCACCCGGACCGTTAATAACTACGCCCGGAGCAAGAAGATCTTTAAGGACTCTGACCCCAATTTGTCAGGGGACGATACCCGGGAAGGGCTGACAGCGATTATCAGTGTCAAACACCCTAATCCTCAGTTCGAAAGCCAGACCAAGGTCAAGCTTATGAACGCTGAGGTAAAAACCCACGCCCAGCAGGTTGTGGCAGAAGGCGTCGAGGCTTTCCTGGAGGAGAACCCTTCCGCAGCCAAGGCTATCGTCAATAAGTGCCTGACCTCCGCCCGCGCCAGGCGCGCAGCCAGCAAAGCTCGGGACCTGGTGATCCGGAAATCAGCCCTGGAGAGCATGACCCTGCCTGGAAAGCTGGCAGACTGCTCCTCACGGGATCCTCAAGAATCTGAAATTTTCATTGTTGAGGGTGATTCCGCTGGTGGATCCGCCAAACAAGGCCGGGACCGCCATTTTCAGGCAATTCTTCCCTTGCGTGGAAAGATCCTCAATACAGAGCGAGCCCGTTTGAACCAGATCCTGGCCAATAACGAGGTCAAATCGTTGATCTCAGCCCTGGGGGTTGGGATCGGGGACAGCTTCGATATTGAAGGACTGCGCTACTGGCGGGTGATCATCATGACTGATGCCGATGTTGACGGTGCTCACATTCGCACTCTTCTGTTGACTTTCTTCTTCCGGTATATGCAGCCGCTAATTGAAACAGGACATTTGTATATAGCTCAGCCTCCGCTTTTCAGGTTGGATCACAAGAACAAGAAGGTATATATTTATACCGATAAGCAAAAAGTGGATAAGTTGAAGGAATTGGGTATTTCCCCCGATAAGGCTAACTTGCAGCGCTACAAGGGTCTTGGTGAGATGAACCCCCAGCAGCTTTGGGAAACTACCATGGATCCCGAAACACGCACCCTGCTGCAGGTTTCCATCGAGGATGCTGCCGCCGCCGACCGCACCTTTGATATGCTGATGGGTGCCTCGGTTCCGCCGCGGAAGCGTTTCATCATTACCCATGCTAATGAAGTAAGGAACTTGGATATCTAAAAAGATAAATCCAAATGTCGCTTAGTCAAGGTCAGCTCCTTCGCGAACGGTACAGGATCATCGAGGTCCTTGGACACGGTGGGATGGGGTCTATATTCCGGGCTGTAGATGAGAACCTGGGGTTGGAAGTAGCCGTCAAAGAAAACCTGTTCATGATCGATGACTATGCCCGCCAGTTCCGCCGGGAAGCGACCATCCTGGCCAGTCTGCGCCATCCTAATTTACCCCGTGTTTCTGATCATTTCAGTCTTGAACCTGCGAATGTCAGGATCACGCCCAGTGGGGGCGTATTTCTGGTTGATTTTGGATTGGCGAAGGTCATCCAGGGTGATCAAACCACAACAACTGGTGCCAGAGCGATGACCATGGGGTTTTCCCCTCCAGAACAGTATGGTGCAGCCCGGACAGACGCCCGGACCGATATTTACTCCCTGGGAGCCACACTCTATACGGCTTTGACCGGACTGACCCCTGAGGACAGCCTGGCTCAGACCATGGACCAGGTCGAGCTGACCCCGGTCCGGGAGAGGAATCCCAGAATCTCGAAACGGGTAGCAGAGGCAGTTGAAAAAGCTCTCCAGGTCCATCCGAACAACCGCTGGCAGATGGCAGCTGAATTCAAGAATGAGCTTTTAAAAGCCCAGAGCGGCAGGTTTAATGTCAACTTTGGTTTTGATAAGCCGCTCGGCAATAATCGCCCTAAACCCGCTGCCCAGGAATCTCCAGGTGTGGTTGTGCAGGCGGCGGTGGGTTGTCCACGACCACGTCTACTGTGTCTTGGCCGGTGCGACCCTCCAGGTCGTACGCCAGGACCTTGAGTTGGTGCGGCCCGTTCTGCTTGCCGATCGTGTCCAGGGAGAAGTGCGCTTCCTCCGTCAACGTGCTGGCCGAGAATCGGACGACGTCCTGTTCTACGTTGTCCAGGTACAATATGGCGTCGCCCAGGCCTGCGTCGTCCGTCAGGGCAGCAACCACGGAGACGGTGCCGTCGATGGGAGTATTTGGGAGAGGAGAGATGATCGTGACCTGGGGCCCGGTCAGATCGACCAAGTTGGCGATCTCGATGCCCAGAGAGTCGATCGCGCTGCGCCCGGAGAGATCGATGGCCTTTGCCTCCAGTGTGTGGTTCCCATTCTCCGCGTCGCCACTCAGGAATTGCCATTCGTACGGCGGTGAGTAATCAGTGAAGGTGAGCGCGTCATCCAGGTAGAACACGACTTTCTCCACGCCCGTATCGTCATCCGCGTCAGCGCGCTCGAAGCATTCGAGCAGGTCACCGCACAGTCCGGCGGTGAACCCGTTAAGAGAATCCGGGCGGTTCATCGCGAGCACTGCGACGGCGCCCTCGGTTGCGTAGTTGACGGTATCAGTCATCGATTCGGGTCCATGATTCGGCAGGTCACATGTTGCGGCGATACTCGCCGCCGACG
>JARROG010000034.1:0-9660 GCA_037384185.1 Anaerolineales bacterium
TGAAAATCGCAAACAGTCAGCTTACGGCTTTTTGCCCGTTGTCGACCCTGGTCTGTCTGATAAGCAGATCTTCGAAATCAATGTTGGCCCAGAGCAGATCGCTGCTGCCCAACCAGACCTGGTGATTATGAAGAACTATCTTGCAGAGTCGCTTGGCGACCCCCTGGAACAGATTGATATTCCTGTGATCTACCTCGACCTGGAAACGCCGGATGCCTTCTATCAGGATGTTCGCGTTCTGGGTGAGGTATTTGGAAACAAAGATCGGGCTCAAGAGATCGTAGATTTCTACCAGAGCAGAGTTTCCCGAGTGGAAGAGCTTACCTCTGGAGTGGAAGAAAGGCCCAGCGTGCTTGTGATCCGCTACAGTGAGGATGGAGGGGAGGTGGCATTCAGCGTGCCCCCCGTTTCCTGGCTGCAGACCAGCATGGTGGAAACCGCGGGGGGAGAACCGGTTTGGAAGGAACTGGAAGCCAGCGGGGGCTGGACTGTGGTCAATTTGGAGCAGATCGCTGCTTGGGATCCGGATCAGGTCTATCTGATCGATTATTCCGGTAATGCATCGCAGGTGGTTGAGAGCCTGAAGCAGAATCCCATCTGGAACAACCTGCAGGCTGTTCAGAATGACCAGCTCTATGCCTTCGCTTTTGATTTTTACAGCTGGGATCAGCCGGATACACGCTGGATATTGGGTCTGGAATGGCTTGCTACCAAGATCGCCCCTGACCAGACAGCTGAAATCGATATCCTGGCTGAGTTCAATGCTTTTTATCAGGAGATGTATTTTCTTGACCAGGAAACCATCGATTCCCAGGTTCTGCCGCTTCTCAGCGGCGACATTCCCTGATCGAGGATGGGGAATTTGAATTACCGCCGGATAATGCTGTTTTTGGCCCTGGCTGTGCTGGGGGTCTTCCTGGCGTCGATCTTTGTTGGGCGCTACCCGGAGCCTTACTGGATGCCTTATCGGGTCTTCCGGGAGGATCCCCTGGCTCGCCAGCTGGTGCTTAAACTCAGGCTTCCCCGTCTGATTACTGCTTTGCTGCTGGGCATGGTATTGTCAGCAGCTGGCGCTGTTCTGCAAATGGTCTTCCGCAACCCACTGGTGGAGCCGGGTTTTCTGGGGGTCTCCCAGGGTGCCGCCTTCGGAGCCGCAATCAGCATTTTATGGTTCGCACGGCACCCGTTGGTGATTGAACTCAGCGCCACTTTCTTCGGTTTGCTTGCCCTGGCTGGATCCTATTTTCTGTCCACCCGCATCCGCTACGGCGGCTGGGTGCTGCGGTTGATTCTGACCGGTGTGGCTGTCTCTGCCCTGTTCTCGGCCGGTGTTGGTATCTTGAAATATGTTGCAGACCCCTTGACAGAGCTGCCGGAGCTTACTTTCTGGCTGCTGGGTGGCTTGTACAGGGTCACCTGGCGGGATCTGCTCTATGTGCTGCCATTTGGGCTGGCAGGGTTAGCCGTGATTTATGCCATGCGCTGGCGAATCAACTTGCTTTCCCTCAATGACGAGACTGCCTTTTCGCTGGGAGCTTCCCTGGGCAGGGAACGGCTGGTCCTGCTGGTCTTCGCGGTCTCTGCAACTGCTGCTTTGACTGCGATCAGCGGTATCATTGGCTGGATAGGATTGATTGTTCCCCACATTGCCAGACGGCTGCTTGGAGCCAGTTCGGAAAAATCCATTCCGGCGGCTATCTTGATCGGAGGCATCTTCAGCATGATCGCTGACAGCCTGGCCCGGACGCTGCTCCCCGGGGAAATTCCCCTGGGGATCCTGACATCGGCGATTGGCGCGATATTATTCATTTACTTGATGGTCAGCATAGGAATTAAGGTCAGGCACCATGTCTAGTCTGTTTTCCCTGGAAGGGATCGATTTCCGTTACAATGCCGATGATCCGATTGTTCTGGAAGGACTATCCCTGCAGGTCCCGGCTGGAAAAGTGACAGCCATCCTCGGCCCAAATGGAACTGGTAAAACCACCCTGCTGCATATTATGCTGGGTGTACTGAAACCAGATCGGGGAAAGATCACCCTGGCTGGTAAGCCCCATCAATCGTACTCTCGCCAGGAGCTCAGCCGTTTGGTCGGTTTGGTGCCCCAGTTCGAAAGCATCCCGTTCAACTTTACAGTCTTTGAATACGCCCTGCTGGGGAGGTCGCCTTACCTGAGCCCTTTCCAGATGCCTGGTAAGGAGGACCTGGAGATCGTTGAGAGAGCCCTGGACACGGCGGGCATCTCTCATTTGGAGAATAAACCTGTGATGGAGATCAGTGGAGGGGAGCGTCAGTTGGTTCAGATTGCCCGGGTTCTGGCCCAGAGGACGAGTATCCTGCTGCTGGACGAACCAACAGCTCACCTTGACCTGGAAAACCAGAGCCGGATCTTGAATCTGCTTAAAAAAATGAGCAATCAGGGGGAGAGTGTGGTAATGACCACGCATGATCCTAACGCCGCCATTTTCGGTGCAGAATATTTCGTGCTTATGAAAGGAGGATCGATCACTGCCTGTGGTTCTGCAAATGAGGTGATCACATCCCAAAACCTATCCCGGATATATCACGTGCCTATCCGGGTTGAGAAGCACAAGGGGTATCCGATGGTGGTGATGGATAAGGGGGAGGTGTGAGCAGTATTAACCTGCTGACCGGGCAGATCCAATCGGGGAAGACCAGTCTCTGCCTGGCTGTATCGGAAGCGGCGAGAGAGCGAGGGCTCCAGCTGGGTGGTCTGATTTCTCCCGCTGTTTTCGATGGCGGGAATAAGACCGCTATCGATGTCCTTGATCTGAAAACTTCCGGCCGGAGGAGATTGGCGGAATTGAAGGGAAACCAAGCAAGTGAGCTGGAAACCATTCGCTGGTCTTTTTTGCCGGAGGCAATCGAGTGGGGGAATCGGGCTCTCCTCAAAGCAGTGCCCTGCGATCTGCTGATAATCGACGAGCTGGGACCGTTGGAGTTCTATCAGGATGAAGGCTGGGTGAATGCTTTCTCGATCCTCGAGAGCGGTAGATTCCAGGCTGCCCTGCTTGTGGTTCGCCCTTCCCTTCTGGAGGAGGCCTGCAGGCGCTGGGATGTTACCAAAATCGTTGATCTAGAGGGTTCAGCTCAACGCTTATCTCCCCAGCTTCTCGTTCAGCAACTGGTAGAAGGCTGAATTCGCAGCTTTTCCGGCCGGTGGTATAATGAAGAAGTTGAGTATCAGTTTGGGAGGTAAATTATGCGCTTCGGAGGCTGGGAATTAGTAATTGTGTTGGCAATCGTTGTGCTAGTTTTTGGTGTCGGCCGGATCAGCAAGATCGGTGGCGAACTTGGCAGCGGAATCAAGGCTTTTAAAGATGGCCTGCAGGGGGACGATGAGGAAGAAAAAGATCAGGACCCGGACCAGGACCAGGACGAGAGCTAACCTTCTGGTAACATCCTGCAGCAAGTGAATGTTTTACCCCGGGTTTGGAAGCCTGATTTTAATTATCCCTTGACCGCTTCTTTTTGAGCGGTCATTTTGTATCATTCAGCAGCAAGTGGGCTGGAATGGCTCGCAGATAAACAGGTGTAAGGGAAGCGAACCGTGAAATTTTTCAAGAAAATCTGGCATTGGGTCAGCGCACCATTTCGCTGGTTAGGGAAGACCTTGGTTAAGCCGTTCCGGAAAGCAGCCGATTTTTTCCGGGAAGAACCGGACGAGGCGCCAATGTCCGAAAGTCTCCAGATGGCTTTTGAAGAACCTGCCAGCTTCCTCGAGCATGTCGGAGCACTCCGCAAACATATCCTCCGGTCTTTCGTGGTTCTGATCCTGTGTGCTGTGGTAGCCTTTATCTACCTCCAACCTCTCCTGGATTTCATCTCCCAACCCATTCACGGCCTTGATCAGCTCACGGCGGTAGATGTCACTGAACCGATCGCTGTGGGTATGCGTGTTGTCCTGCTGGCCGCCTTCACCGCTGCGCTGCCTTATATCATGCTGGAATTGTTCTTTTTTATCGGTCCTGCATTATCCCGCAGAGCGAGAGCAATCGGCCTGCTTTCAATCCCTCTGATAGTGATCTTTTTCTTTGCGGGTATGGCGTTCACGTTTTATGTCATCCTGCCAACCGGTTTGCCGGTGCTTCTCAATTTCGTGAATGTGGAAACCCAGATTCGCCCCTCATCTTATGTGAAATTTACAACCAACTTGATGTTCTGGATTGGCGTGGTCTTTGAATTCCCGCTGCTTGCTTATCTGTTGACTGCAATGCGGATACTCACTCCCCGTGATTTGGTCAAGAACTGGCGCATTGCTGTAGTGGTGATCGCTTTTCTGGCTGCGTTGATTACCCCCACCATCGATCCTATCAATATGATGCTGGTGATGGTCCCGCTGCTGTTTCTGTATGCCCTGAGTATCCTGCTCTCTATTCTGGCTGGAGGGGGAAAGCGCAGGCGGAATCTAAAAAACTGATTGTGGTGTTATGGACAGCAATCTGCTCAGAATCAAGAGGCGGCCCATTGAGCCGCTTCTTTTCATAGTTCAGCAAGCTATTTGCTGCTAGCTGCCAGACGAACTTCCAGGTTATTCCTTGGGTATCCAGGCAAGCACCCGGGTGCCTTTCCCGGGGCTGGAATCCAGCTCAATGTTCCCACCAGTCTTGCTGATCCTGCGCTTCATATTGGCTAAGCCGTGGCCCAGGTTGGCCTGGATCTTGTTAATGTTGAATCCCTCTCCATTATCTTTTACTTCCAGGTAGGTCCTGCCATCCTCATCCCAGAGATGGATCACAGCCTCATCAGCCTTGGAGTGCCGGGCTGTATTGGAGAGCGCTTCCTGAACGATTTTATACAGGGTCAGGGTGTTATGGTAATTCAGTGCCAGTGGAGTCTCTGTATCATCCACGATCGAGCCTTTGATCTTGGCGTTTACCTCCAGCTCCCGCAGTAATATCTGTAGATTCTCCTTGAAACTGATGTCTTCCTGCATCTGGCGGGGCCGCAGGTCAGCAATATAGGTTCTAATATCTTTAATGGTGCTGTTGATGCCGTCAGTGGCATGATTCAGCTTCTCCAGGCTTTCATCAGGATTTTCCTCAAGGATGGCTTTGACATAGTCCAATGTCAGCCCGAGGGAATAGAGAGACTGGATCACTCCATCATGCAGATCCATGCCAATGCGCTCCCGTTCTTCTATCACTGCGATGGTCTTGATGTGTTCCTGAAGCTGGGCGTTCTGGATAGCGGTGCCGGTCCACATCCCCAGGGTTGTCAGCAGATCGAGCTCCCGGACGTTGAAGACTCGTTTTCTTTTGCTGGAGAGAGTCATCACGCCAACGACTTCTCGGGTTGCCTGCAGGGGAATGACTGCCTGACACACGAAACCAGCGTCCACGATGGCTGGACGGAGGATGCGTTCGTCGGTGTCAAGGTTGTATACGACCAGGGCTTTGTTCAGCCCAGCGACCTTCCCGACAACCCCATCCCCGACCCGAAAGACCGTTTTGGAATAAAACGCCTCAAAATCATCCCCCCGCAGCAGGGAAAGGCGCAGGTCTTTGCCGCCCCGATCCAGCAGGAAGATTTCGCCGGTCTCAACCTCCAGATATTTAAGGACTTTCTTGAGCGTTAAGCTCATGATCTCCCGGATATCCCAGGAGCTGGCAATGCCTTCTGCCAGTTCATTGATCAGCGAGAGGTCCTCGTTCTGCTGGTTGAGGGTCTTGTCGCGCTCAAGCACGTTTTCGTAGAGCTGAGTGTTTGTGATCGCCACTGCGGCGTAGGCGGCCAGGGTCTTCATCAGGCGCTCGTCGTCGATGCTGAATTCCTTCTCACCGATCTTGTTAGTTAGGTAGATCTGACCAAGGATCTTATCCCCTACAGAGATCGGCACCCCCAGCATTGAGGTCATGGTGGGGTGGTAGCGAGGAAATCCAACCGAACGAGGGTCGGCAGTGATCTCCGGAATGCGGATGACTTCGTGTTTGTGCTGCAGTTCCCCCAGCAGCCCTCTGCCTTCCGGGGGGTGGGGCATGAGGTGCAGTTCCTCTTCGGACATGCCGGAATGGATGAATTGGATCACGTTTCCCTCTTCATCCCGGATGGCCAGGGCGGCGTATTCGGCCTGTACTTGAGCCTGGGCCAGGCGCACAATCCTTGAGAGCAGGGTTTCCAGGGTGAAATCCCCAACCAGATCCTTACTTGCCTGGTAGAGTGATCCTATTTGTTCTTCGAGCTCTTTTTTCGTCTTATGAGCCATAGAGTCCCAGAGACATTTTACCTTATCCAATGTGGTTTTTGATAGTTTTTGCTAGTCAAGATGGCTTATTTTATATATCTATAATATTACGGCGGTATGATTGAATGTTTTGGGGTGTCGATTATGGATGATCAGTCAAAGAGTTCACGCATCAAGGGGTTTTACGATTTGCCATTCGCCCGCAGGCGCCAAGAATTGATCGACCGGGGCTATCTGACCCCGGAAGACTTGGCGGATCTCAGCCCGCAGACCGGATTGGGGTTGGAAACTGCGGACCACATGATTGAGAACGTCATCGGGACTTACAGCCTGCCGCTGGGAGTTGCCCTGAATTTTCAGGTCAATGGGGTGGATGTGCTGGTGCCCATGGCTGTCGAGGAACCATCTGTGGTTGCTGGTGCTTCATTCATGGCTAAGTTAGCCCGGGAAGGAGGAGGGTTCAGCGCGACTTCAGCTGAGCCGGTGATGATTGGCCAGCTCCAGATCCTGGATCTGGATGACCTGGCGGGCGCCCGTGAAGCCCTCGAAGCCCACAAAGAGGAGCTGCTGAAGGATCTGGAAAACCTCGATCCTGTGCTTAAAAAACTTGGTGGGGGTCCACGGGATCTGCAAGTGCGGGAGATTCCCCAGTCAGCGCTGGGACCGTTCCTGGTGCTTCACCTGTTGATGGATGTCCGGGACGCGATGGGCGCTAATGCAGTCAACACGGCTTGTGAAGTGCTGGCACCCGCCGTGGAAGAGATCACTTCTGGGCGAGTGCATCTGCGCATCCTTTCCAACCTGGCTGATCAGCGTTTGGCAGCGGCCAAGTGTTCTATACCGGCTGCAGCTCTGGCGTTTGACGATTACTCCGGAGAAGAAGTCCGGGACGGCATCATCGAAGCCTGGGCCTTTGCTGATGCGGATCCTTACCGGGCAGCCACTCATAATAAAGGCATCATGAATGGGATTGACGCTGTCGCCCTGGCAACCGGAAATGACTGGCGGGCGGTTGAAGCTGGAGCTCACGCTTACGCGGCCCGCTTCGGTCATTATGGCTCACTCTCGACCTGGGCCGCAGGCCCTGAGGGAGAACTTGTGGGAGAGCTGGAGCTTCCGCTGGCGGTAGGCATTGTCGGTGGAGCAACCCGGGTGCATCCGGGGGCAAAAGCGGCCTTGAAGCTGATGGGTGTGAAAAAGGCCAGCCAGCTGGCAGAGATTATGGCTTCGGTTGGTCTGGCTCAGAATCTGGCAGCCCTGCGAGCCCTGGCCACCGATGGTATTCAGCGGGGTCATATGCGCTTGCACGCCCGCCAGGTCGCAATTGCGGCGGGAGCTGAAGGTGCTCAGATTGATCAACTGGCAAATCGTTTGATCCGGGAAAATGCGGTCCGGGTCGACCGAGCAGAGGAAATCCTTAAAGAGGGGAAGAAAGAAGGCTGAGGAATAATGGAAAACAATGAAAAATCGCAGCTGTTAAAACCTACTCGTCCGGTGGGGATCATTGGCTACGGAGCTTATGTCCCTCGCTACCGGCTGCCGGCTTCGGAGGTATCGCGCATCTGGCGGGGAGGGATGGAAGGCGAACCTATTGAAGAAAAATCCGTTCCAGGAATTGATGAGGACGTGATCACCATGTCGGTGGAAGCAGGGCGCAATGCCCTGGCGCGGGGGGGCATCCAGCCCGAGGAGATCCGGGCTGTCTGGGTGGGATCGGAATCCCATCCCTACGCGGTAAAACCCACCTCCACTATCGTGGCAGAAGCTCTGGGCATCACTCCTTACACCCAGGCAGCGGATTTCGAATTCGCCTGTAAAGCTGGCTCGGAAGCCATGATAGCCGCCATGGCCCTGGTGGGCTCTTCTATGGGGGACTATGCCCTGGCGATCGGCATGGATACCGCCCAGTCGAAGCCGGGAGATGCTCTGGAGTATACGGCTGCTGCTGGTGGGGCAGCCATCTTGATCGGTCCGGCTGGCGAATCTCTGGCTGAAATCGAAGGGACGCTGTCCTACGTGACAGATACACCTGATTTCTGGCGCAGGGAGAATCAGAAATACCCGGAGCATGGAGGCCGGTTCACCGGCCAACCAGCCTATTTCAAGCATATCACCAATTCGGTCAGGCACCTGCTCGACGAGCTGGGCCGTCAGCCGGAGGATTATGCCGCGGTGGTTTTCCATCAACCCAACACTAAATTTCCCCGCCGGGCAGCGAAAGAGCTGGGATTTACTTCCAGGCAGCTGGAAACCGGTTTGCTTTCACCCAGGATCGGCAACACCTATGCAGGGTCAGCGCTGATCGGCTTGAGCGCTGTCCTGGACCAGGCTGATCCTGGGGACAGAATACTGATGGCTTCATTTGGGTCTGGGGCAGGGTCAGATGCGATTTCCTTCCTGGTAACCGATCATATTAAGGAACGACAGGGCCGGGCGCTGCTGACCGAAGACTACATTAAACGTCGGACAGAGATCGATTATGGAGAATATGTCCGTATGCGGGGAATCATTGCCATGAAATGAGAGTCGGGAGCGGATTTCCAACGCTTCCCGGAATTTGATAGTTCCTGAGAGTCCCAACCGGTTATACTGAGGCGGATTTAGAGAGAACAATAGGTTATTAACAAGGTTTTCTCAGGAGAACAGAAAAGTATGGATATTCCGCGTCATTGGAGATTGAATAAACAACGCTACGCACTGACCGGGGAAGTTTGCCCTCATTGCCAGGCGAAGATCTTCCCGCCCCGGGATGTATGCCCGGAGTGTGGTGATGAAGCGAAAACTGAATTTGAGTTCAGCGGTAAAGGGGAGATTTATTCCTATACCAATATTTACAACGCTCCGGAAGGGTTCGAGGAGAACATCCCTTATACCGTTGCCCTGGTCAAATTGGAAGAAGGTCCCCTGGTGACGGCTCAGCTGACTGATTTTGGAAATCAACCGCTGGAAATCGGCATGCCGGTAGAAATGATCACCCGCAAGCTCCGCTCTGATGGTGATGAACGGGGATTGTTGGTCTATGGCTATAAATTCAGACCGCTGATCAGTGCCTGAAATCCCATTTAGAGACTGAAAGAGCTGCCCAACGGGCAGCTCTATTTTTTTAAAATGGATCGTCCATATCACCTATTTGAGCAAAACAACAGATGTTATAATGGCTGACTGAATAAAAAAGATTTATATCATATATATCTAACCAAATAAGGAGTTAGTTTATGTTTATCGATTTTTTAACGGTTTTAATGATAAACCTGGCTGCCGGTACAGCACTGCTTGCATATTTCGTGCTTAAAGGGATTACCAGTCAGGACAACCGGTCATTTGCCTCTGCTTTTGCGGTGGTGGGACTGATCGCAGTGCTGGGCGGGCTGAGGATGGTTTTTACCTGGCCTCTGCCTGGTTCCTACAACATCGCCTTTGGTGAAAGCACCCTGCTTTTCGGTGCCGTGTTCCTG
>JARROG010000035.1:0-9624 GCA_037384185.1 Anaerolineales bacterium
ATCCGTCCAGCGCTCACTCTCTCTCACCCCAGATTACGATGGAAAATTCAGCTGGAACGAGGATAGCACCATCCTGACCTTCACACCTCAGAATATCTGGCCTTCAGGGGATCGGGTCTCTCTGCAAATCAGCCGCGGGCCCCGCTCCCGGCTCAGGTTCCCCCTGCTGCGGGAATTCAGGACTGCCTGGCCGGTCAAACCTACTTCCCTGGTCTATCTCTGGCCGGCGGATGGCGACAGCAACCTCTATTTGCTGAATCCGGAGAGCGGCCAAACCCAGGCACTGACTGACCTGGAGGACGGCGTACTGGACTATTCGATCAGCCCCGATCGGCAAACCCTGTATTACAGCGCTACCCTCCAGAAAGGGACCAGCCAGATTCTGTCCCTCGACCTGAATTCCGGAAAGACTGACGTGCTGCTTACCTGCAGCGACGGTGCCTGCACTTCCCCGCAGATCTCTACAGACGAAGATTGGCTGGCTTATGAATTTATCTCTCGATCTCCAGGAACCCTCCCGGGGGTGCGAGTGATGGACCTGAACGATGGCACTCAACTCGATGTTGGGGAACCGGATGAATATCTTGAGAAGCCGCTCTGGTCTGCCTCTGGCTGGCTGGCTTGCTACAATCAGACCCTCAAGGGATATCAATTCTGGAATCCAATATCGGATGAGGTGATCTTCCTGCCCAATGACACTGGGGGTGACGGCAGTTGGTCCGCAGATGGGCGCTATTTCCTGGCCTCCAAAATCGTTTTCGTGAGCGATAACCTGGCTCCCCGCCACCTGGAACTGTTTGATTTGGTGGAGAGAACCAGCCGAGATCTCTCTCGGGGAAGCTACCTGGAGGACCTCAATCCCAGTTTTGCCCCCCAGGGTCTGCGCTTTGCCTTCAGCCGGAAATCCCTCAACCCCCAGGATTGGACTCCCGGCAGGCAGCTGTGGGTGATGGACCTGGAAAATGGGGACGCCTTCGCCCTGACAGACGAGGTGGACTATCAACATACCTCATTTGCCTGGCATCCGGACGGGAACCAGATCGCTTACGTGCGCTATAACCAGGCCGCTCTCTCGGAACCGCCGGAGGTCTGGCTGGTCTCGGCCGATGGAGAGAACCCCCTGCGGCTGATCATCAACGGCTTTGCTCCCGAATGGATACCCTAAATGGATGAGCTGTTGGAGCGGACTGAGAAGATCAAGGAACGAGCCCGCCAGCTGGGCTTCCCATTGGTTGGCGTGACCGGACCGGAACCTCCTCCTCACCTGAATGTCTTTCATGATTGGCTCCAAGCGGGCTACCAGGCGAGCATGGATTGGATCGCCAGCGAGCGCTCCCTAGAACGGCGGTCCGATCCCCGAGCCATCCTGCCGGAATGCCGCTCCATCCTGGTGCTGGCTTCCCCCTATCCGGCTCCCCGCGGTAACCTCAGAGGCGGCAACATTGCTGCCTACGCCCTCAACCAGGACTACCACGAGGTGCTGACCGAGCGCCTCCAAGATCTGATGGCCTTTATCGAGGGATTGGCAGGGAAGCCAGTTCCCAACCGCTGGTATACCGATACCGGGCCGTTATTGGAGAAGGAGCTGGCCATGCGGGCCGGTCTGGGCTGGATCGGCAAGAACACGGTCCTAATCAACCGCGATCGGGGGTCGTATTTCTTTATCTCGGAGATCCTGCTGGGGATCGATCTGCAGATTGACCCACCGATCACTGAAACTTTTTGCGGGACCTGCACCCGCTGCCTGGACACCTGCCCCACCGGAGCGCTGCGGGAACCCTACACCCTGGACGCCAACCGCTGCACCTCCTACCTGACGATCGAGCACCGGGGGAAGATCCCTGAGGAGCTGCGTTCCGAAATGGGAGATTGGATCTTCGGCTGCGACATCTGCCAGCTGGTCTGCCCCTGGAATAAACCGGACAGGGAGATTGAAGATGTCCTGGAGGAATTCCAACCCCGGCCGGAGCTGCTGGCGCTGGATCTGACTCAGGAGCTGAGCCTCAGCCAGCAGGAATTCAGCGCCCGCTTCAAGGGCAGCCCGATAAAGCGTGCCAAACGCCAGGGATATCTACGCAATGCAGCCATCGCCCTGGGGAACTGTGGGGAAGCAGATGCAATCCCGGCGCTGGAGGGAGCGCTGGAAGATAAGGACCCGCTGGTGCGGGAAGCGGCGGAATGGGCTCTGAAAGTGATCAGCAAGCGCCTGTAACCAAACTATCACTCTCAATCATCATCCCGTTCAGAATAAGTGGACTATAATTCTCACAGTCATCACAAATACATTGCTGGAGGTCTGCTTTGAAAAGTAAAAGAATCCGGCGCTGGATTCTGCCTGCAAGCATCCTGATCCTCGCCGCCATCCTCCTCGCTACCTGGTTTTACCTGAACAGGAACCTCAGACCAGAAACCCTTTTCCCTCCCAACAACTCTGGCGCAAGCATTACCATCCTTTCCCCGGACGATCGGGGCAGATACCCAGCAGACGCTGCAATTCCCATTCAAATCTCCGTCTCCCACGATAACCCTCTTTCCTCTCTGGAGCTCTGGGTGGACGGCCTTCAAGTGGAAACCTATCAAACTGCCTGGGAGGATGGAACCTTTGATGTCCACCAATTCTATTGGTCACCAACCAGACAGGGGAATTTCCGCATCCTGGCCCGGGCAAATGACAGTACCGGAAAGTCCACCACATCCAACCCCATTTTGATCGAAATTATTGAACCTGCCGGGGCTAGATTGATTTCTCCGGATGGTAGAGGCACAACTATCAGTGAGGTAACCTTTCCCAGTTTATCGGAACCATCTGCTCTTCCTAACATCCCGGACCTTCCGCAAACCTCCCTGCAGGACATCGCTCCAGGAAAACCCCTGGCCGGCGACCTCTCTCTATGGTTGGGTACCCGTTTTCAAGCCAATGCCTCGCCTCCCCAGGCACCGGAACTGACCTATTCACTGGAAGATTGTCAGACTACGCTCATCATCACGGACCGATCCGATGATGAGCTGGGCTTTTTTATCTATCGGTCAGGCGCTGGTAGCAGCTCCTTCCAGCGCATCGCGGAACTTCAAAACCCAACTGGGACCAGTGCTTTCGGCTATACCGATCCAAATCCCGCTGGCGGCGCAATCTACTACGCAGCTGCCTTCAACGGCGCCGGAGAGAATCCCAGCGCTCCTGTTCAGATCAGCAATTCGGATCCTTCGTGTCCCGGGTCGGGGGATGGTGGATCCGCAGATCTACCCGCTCCGGAAGAGCTGGAGATCCTGGACCTGGCCTATTTCTATTATTCCTTTGACGGGGGTGGGTACCGACGCTACCCCCCCAATCCGGAAGATTTCCTGACTCCTTCTGAGTATCCGACATCGCTGAGCGCTGTGGTCAAAGGGCTAACTTCAACTTCCTCTGCAATGGCAAGACAGGCAGATCTGGTTGTCTGGGGCTGGAGCGGCGGGGCTTTGGTCAACCTGGGCACCTTTCAGCTGGAAATCGATAATTCCCACCTGCAGGTCTGCAACCTCGGCACGGGATGCACAGGCGATGTCGCCAGCGGATTCCGATCTACGTTCGGTGAACTTGCCAATGATGCTGAGGATCAAATGCGTGAATTCTATTGGACTACGAATGCGCCCGGCACCAACGCGGTCTTATGGCAGATCTCCACCTCTCCTTTCTCAGCTGATTTTTCACCCCATCCCTACCGCCTGGTTGCAGCGGGCTGCAGTGAGGGAGGATCGAGGGGATCCTTTCTGGTTGACTTCAAGGACCTGGATGCCTACCTGCCCGCCCCCTCAGCATGTGGAGGATTTTCTCAATCCTGGATGGAGTTTTCGGAATTCGGCTGGGAACAAGCCCTTTTCCCGGGTTTGGAAACCCACTACTATATACGCTTCACTCCCTTCAGCGGCAATCAGCCAGCAGGAAAACCGTCGAACACAGTGGAAATTTTAGCCAAGCCCGGGGAATCAGTTATTGAACCAATCATCGTCGATCACCTTCCTGAGATCTATCAGGTCGAGGTAGTAGACTTTACTCCCATCAAGAAGATGGATCCCCGCTACTGGGGTTGTGTCTCCATCACGGGATTGGATTACAACGCCATCTGGGATTACTACCGATCGCTTTTTCCGGCCAACATCACAGATACGATGATCGACCAGTTCGCCGGTAAAACCTACAATGAGATGAATTACGCTATCCAGAACAATTTGATCGTCTGCCCTGCCCCCTACGACGGTTCCTCCGGTTCCGGATCAGTACTCAGCGAGTGGGGCTCAATGCTGGTGGAAAGTCTCAAGGAGATCTGGGAAGATGTCGTCAGCGCCTTCAACGCTCTCAAAGCTGAAATCGTCGACCAGGTTGCCAACGCGATCAGCAAGCTGGGAATACCCTGCGACGCAGAATGCAGGGCAGGCCTGAAGCTTGGGCTGGAAATTGGCATGACGTATTTTACAGGGATTCCGCCCAACCTTCCCTCCTATGAGCAGCTGAAAAATCAAGGCCTTGATTATCTGGTCGAGATGGCAGCCGCGGAAGCGGGCATCCCCTGCCCCGAACAATGCCAGGAGATCCTTCGTGAGGGTCTGGAAGATGTCATTGATGCCGCGGCTCAGAACAGTTCTCAACCAGGCTGCGTGGGAGAGGACTGGGCGAATGTCCTGGGCAAACACAGCCTCTGCCTGCCCCCAGGAGTTGAGACTGCCGCGGTTCCAGAAGGCGTATCCGAACCTGCTCGAGCAGTGATCCGGGTAAGCCGCGTAGGACAGGAACCGCCCGGGCAGTACCAATATGACAGCGAACCAGCATACGTCGTGAACGTTCGATTTACCGGAGTGAACACCGCTTTGTCCGGTACAGCCATTCCCTATACATATTCGTATTGGAATAAAGGATCCAAGAAATTCTTCATACTTGAGGCCCCAATCAGCAGACTCCAGAATGACGTCTTTGACAGCCAGTCTGTACCCATTCCACCTCTGGCTCCCGGAGAAAGCATTACCATCCCGCTTTCCCTCATCCCACATACCTATTACATCCCGGAGCATCTTCACTCCTTGATGATCGAGCTCAATGCCCGCAATCTGGAGATCGAAGATGTGGGAGGTATCGGCGGCTCCCGGGGCACCATGTTCGATTGGCTCTGCCTGCACAACGGCGCTGAAATCAAGATCGATGCTTCCGTTTCCTGCTTAAGTGTGCCCAACGGGTTGATCGGCAGTACAACACCGGATGAGAACTCCGAGCTGGTGCCCTGCGGCAGCGACGCCCAACCATATTTTTACCAGGAGACCAGCGATGCTTGTTACCCCTGATTTCCTTCCCAGGCGAATCAATCTGGAGCCGACCTTATGAAAAAAATCTCCATCCTGATCCTTTCCTTGGCTTTCTTAGCTGCTTCTTGCTCACCTGCAGCAGCGCCTTCCTCGACCGCGTTGAGTGCCTGGATCGACGCCCCGCTGGACGGTTCCACTATCCCGCTGGCTGCTTACCAGATCGTCGCCCACAGTTCGGATCCCAGCCAGATCACGAAAATCGAGATCTCTGTTGATGGAGAGATCCTGGATCTGATTGAGAATCCCAATCCTGCCGATCTGCTGCTCCCGGCTCAAGTGGACTGGACACCTCCCGGCCCAGGCACTTACACCATTCAAGCCAGGGGGCAGAACGGGGGTGGAACCTGGAGCAGTTATGCCCAATCCCGGGTTACCGTCGAAGAAGAAAACCAACCACTGCCTACCCTTGAGCTCCTGCCAACAGCCACACCGGAATTAGAGCTATCAATCTGCGAACCCGAGATCACTGCCGTTACCAGGGCTACCTGTCGCCAGGGACCAACCCTTTTCAATGAGCCGCTAGCTTATTTCTCAGAAGGTGAAACTGCCCCGATCCAGGGAGGAAACCAGGATCTCAGCTGGTGGCTGGTGCTGCCGGAATCACAGACTGAGCCCTGCTGGATATCCGACCAGACCGTTGAAACCAGGTGCTTGCCAGAACATCCTGAAATCTTTAACGCGCCGCCATTCATCACCCGGGTGTTTCCTACGCCGGAAGAGTTTTACTGGGGAGATTATTCTCCCCGGATCGCCACGATCCAGGCTCAGAGCGGCGGTGAGATCCCCGTTACCAGCCTCCGGTTGATCTACCATCTTGCCGGAAAAGCGGATTGGCACAGCACTGGCATGACCAGGACAGAGGGGGAGATCTGGCAGGCAGAGATCGATGCCCATATATTTAAGAACTACCGGGACGTCAGTTCAGCTCTGGTTGAATATTACCTGGAAGCGGAAAATGAGGCAGGGCTGGTCACCAAAACACCGATCTACAATAACCTCAAGTTGAAAAAAGGACCGTGATCGATCTTGAATGGCTCTCCCAAGTTCAGGGCAGCGGCTTTCCCTTTGCTGTCAACTGACGACTCGCGGTAGATATTCTTAAAGCAGATCTTGATTGTGCGGGAAGCACTCCAATCGACATCTCCAGATCAGGGATCAAGATCTGGAGCGTTGGGCTTGTGTCAAGGACCGCTAATGTATAATGATCGAATGACAAATCCACACAAACACGGAGAGGGATTCCAGTATTGTTCGGACCTTGCCCGTCAAGAGGGAGTCCCGCTGGTTGGCACAGCTCCTCCCAACAAGATCTGGTTCCTGCTGGAATACAACGATCACTGGGACGCGAAAGCAAAAGATAACAACCATATTCCGCAGCCCGTGCTTGATCTGCTCAAATCTCCTGCCTATCAAGCTAAACTCCTCTTCATCCGTCGTGACAAGGAATTCCGCAGTGGGAATTTGACGTTTTTTGTGATCCAGGTAGATCCTCTCCAGCCGCAAATTTTCGAGTTCCGACTGAGTTCCTACCTCGATTTGCTGGAATTAGACCTTCCATCCATTCTTTCCGGATCCTCGAATCAGCACTCCCACCTGCGGCCAGAGCCCCTTTTCCTGGTCTGTACCAACGGCAGGCGGGATCAGTGCTGCGCTCGCTATGGAGTGGAGCTCTACAGGGTCATGAAGGAATCAGCAGGAGGAGCCGTCTGGCAGAGCACCCACATCGGGGGCCATAATAAAGCCCCTGTAACGTTGTTCTTCCCTGATGGACTGAATTACGGACAGACGACTTCCAGCGAGATTCTGCACTTGATGGCTGAATATCGAAAAGGCCGGGTTGGCTTGGAGCGCTTACGGGGGAGAGTATGTTATCAACCTGCAGCCCAGGCAGCAGCCAGCTATTGGCGCCGCGATACCGGCGATCAGTCTCTCCCTGGATTTGAATTGGAAACACTTGAGCTGATCAGCCAGAACAGCTGGAATGTCAGCCTGAGAGAGATCTCCACAAATCGCACCAGGAATTTCTCGGTCGAGCTGGTAGAGATCGGGCCTGAGATTCCTGTATCTTGCGATGGAAAGAAAATTGAAAGAATCACATCATACCAGGTAGTTCCTGCGGGATAATCCCAAGGGGGGCCAGGGGGCGTTTCGTTTTGATTTAAGCTTCCAGATCAGCCATCAAGGATCGATATCTCCCTGCAAAGCCAAACGCTTCTTGATAGCCGCATATCCCCAGGCAATCAAAAAGAAGCTGGTCGCTGTCAGCACGATTGCAGGACCGGAAGCTACGTTGATGTAATAGGAAAAATAGAGGCCGATCACACCAGAGGCCGAAGCAATGGCGGCCGCCAGAGCCATCATCACCGGCAGGCGCTTGGTCAGCAGGTAGGCCGCTGCCGCCGGAGTGACCAGCATGGCCACCATCAAAGCCACCCCCACAGCCTGGAAAGAGACCGCAATCGCCAAAGCGATCAGGACCAGCTGCAGGGATTCAAAGGCCCGGCTGGGGATCCGCAAAGTAGCTGCCAGGGTGGGATCGAAGGTCAACACCAGGAACTCCTTATAGAATGCTGCTACCAGCAGCAGGATCAATCCGCTGAAAACGGCGATGATTATCAGCTGGCTCCCAGAGACTCCCAGCACATCGCCGAATAAGAAATGGGTCAGGTCAACAGTATAGCTCTTGACAGTGGAGATGATGGCGATACCTAGGGCAAACATGCCCGCAAAAATGATCCCGATCGCGGTATCCTGCTTGATCCTGGCTCCTTTTGACACCCCCCCGATGATCAGCGACACCAGCACAGCCGTCCCGGTTCCCCACCAGAACATCGGTTCCTGGGCGCCGCCGGTGACCAGATAACCGACCGCTACGCCCGGCAGAATGGAATGAGCCAGGGCGTCGCCTAAAAATGCCATCCCCCGCACTACCACATAGACTCCGACCACAGCACACACAATGCCGGTTAAAGCCGCAGCTGAAAGCCCCCGGATCATGAAAGGATAACGCAATGGTGCCTGCAGCAGCTCAATAATATTCACTGTGTTCTCCTTCGCAGCATTCATCCCCTACGGCCAGGGTGTCGAACTCCCCTTCTACAAAATGCAGGTGCCCAGAATAGGCTTGCAGCAGCAGCTGGCGGGTAAAGACTTCATCAGGGCTGCCGTAGCCCAACAGCTTTCTGTTAAGCAGCATCACCTGGTTGAACTGATCGGCAGCCAGACGAAGGTCGTGCATGGAGATCATCACGGTAACCTGCTGGCCTTTCAGATGGTCCAGGATGCCGAGGATTTTCTCCTGCGCTGGTACGTCCAGGCCATTAAGAGGTTCATCCAGCAGCATCAGCTCTGCTTCCTGGGCCAGAGCGCGGGCGATAAACATGCGCTGCTGCTCTCCCCCGGAGAGTTCACTGATCTGACGCCCAGCATAGGCAGTCAAGTTGACGAATTCAAGAGCCCGGTGAACCGCGTCCCGGTCTTTCGCCTGGGGCCATAAGAACGGCCCCATCTTGTTGACCCTACCCATCATGACCACATCAGCTACCGTAGCCGGAAACCCCCAATCGATCTGGCTGCGCTGCGGCACATAAGCAATGCAGGTATGGCCACCAGGTTCATGTCCGGAAACTTGCACCAGGCCCCGATCAGGATCGAGGATACCGGCAATCACTTTGAATAAGGTTGTCTTTCCAGCCCCGTTTGGGCCTACCACAGCCACACTGTCGCCGTGCGCCAGTACGAAGCTGATGTCCTGAAGGACAGGGCCGGTCTCGTACTGTACCGAGACATGCTCCAGAGCCAACAGCGGGGCATCCAGCTGGTGGGGGGCATAGCGTCTGGTAAAGGTTTCCCGCCGAAATCTATCGATCCAATTCTTAATCAACCTTCCTCCTCTTGAACCCTGGGACCGCTTATCACTGCAAAGCCGCAGCGATCGCCTTCACATCATAGCGCATAAAATCCTGGTAGGTGTCCACCGGTCCTCCCTTGGTCAGGGAGCCAAAATAGAGCCCGACCAGGGGAATCCCGGTATCCTCGGCCACCACCTCAGCCAGATTCGGGTCAATATCAACGCTCACAAAAAGGGCTTTCACGTCGTGTTTCCGGATGGTATCCATCAAACCGGCCAGCTCTTTTCCTGACGTCTCAGCTTCCGTAGTCACAGCAGGTATCACGGCTCCAATCTGCTGGAAACCGTACTCATCCGCAAAATAACCGAAAGAGAGATGGTCAGTTACCAGCTCCCTGTTCTCGACCGGGATGGCTGCAACCTGGCTCCGGATCCAGCTA
>JARROG010000036.1:0-14248 GCA_037384185.1 Anaerolineales bacterium
CTGCGGCACCTGCATACGGGCCCATGCCACGGCCACCTTCGGCTTCCTCGGCTCTTCTCCTCTTTTCCCTTCTCGCTACCTCGGCGCCATCGGGACTTCTGGCCCAGTCCGAACCGGTCCTCCTGGACACCCTTGAGGTGCAGGTCGGTTCCAGAGCCGTCCAGCGCACCGCCAGGGCATAGTTATCCGGTATGGCCAGCCCGCTCTCTTCGGCGAAATCCTCCAGTCCATAAACAGAACCGATCACCGGACCGTGCTGGGTCAGGTGGACATCCAGCTCGACCGGATCTCCCCCTGCGACCTGAATGGTCTCAGAGACGACTTCCATTTCTTTCCAGCCATCCGCTGTCAGATAGCGGGAGGGATTCTCGGGATCGATTTTCTCGATATACAGGTCCATCACATCTGGGCCTACATTTGTGAAACCCCAGGCGATGCGGTTGTTATGGCCGATGATTACACCAGGCACGCCGGCAAAAGAGAAGCCGGCTACCTCAAGCTGGCAGTCCTCTGTCTTTTCCAGGCAATGCAGCCCCACTTCATACCAGATTGACGGCATCTGGGCTGCCAGATGGGGATCGTTGGCCAGAAACGGTTTTCCGGTATCGGTCAAGTCGCCGTGGATTGCCCAACTGTTTGACCCCACAGATTCAAAACCGCCGCCAGTCAGCTGGTCGACTGCATTCGCTGAGTTCTGCAACCGATCCAATACATCAGCCAGGTTGGGAATCAGGTTTTCGTTGGATGAGATATCCACCGTATCCACTGAGCTGCCTTGATCGCCATTCACCTCCCGGGAAACTGAAAATCCAGGTACGATCACCGGATGGTCGGATGGATAATCCGGATAGAGGAATTCCAGCTGGTTGCGGGGAAGGGTTTTAAGCAGCTGAGCGCGTTCGATCTCGGTATCGAGATTGGCGCGCAGATCCCAGGCCATGGCCTTTCCCCAGGTAAGGCTGTTCAATGGGGTCCAGGGTGCTGGTAGATAGTCCTTATTGATCAATTTCAGGAAATAATATTCCAGACTCAAAGAAGTCTCTGTCTGCTGGAGAAGGTAGGCATTGACACCTTCCGAATAGGATTCAAGAATCGCAAGTTCATCTTCCCCCAGCAGATCAAGCTCCTGTTGGGCAACCCTTTCCCAGCCCAGGGTGCGCAGGAATCTATCCGTGTCCAGCATTGATTTTCCAAGCAATTCTGATAACCTGCCGGCGCCCATGTGGCGCCAGAAATCCATTTGCCAGAAACGATCCTGGGCGTGAACATATCCCTGGGCGAAGAACAGGTCATGATGATTGGTGGCGAAGATTTGGGGGACGCCGTAACCATCCCGGAGGATTTTTACCTCTCCCTGAAGACCCGGGATGGTGAATTCTCCCTCCACGACAGGGAAGGATTGTCTGGCTTTGTTGTTGACAAAAGGTGGACCGAAAAGTACAACGCTGCCAGCTGTCAGCGATAGGATGACAAAGATGACGATCCCGATCCTTCCAATCCTTCTTGCCATAGAATTCTCCTTGGCAGGTTTTCTGCTAGTTGATTTTCTGGATCTTCCCGGCCAGTAGGCTGGGCAGGTTTTCTGCTAGTTGATTATCTGGATCTTCCCGGCCAGTAGGCTGTTGACTGATATCTATAACACAAAATAAGAGACTTGAGTTACCGGTCCTTGTCTCCCAGTGTCATTCGCAAGTAACTTTCAATGAAAGGATCCAGATCACCATCCAGGACGGCCTCTGTGTTGCCCATTTCGAAGTCAGTTCTGTGATCCTTGACCATGTGGTAGGGATGAAGGACATAGGAGCGGATCTGGCTGCCCCATTCTGCTTTCTGATATTCTCCCCTAAGTTCTTCAATCTTTTCCTTATGTTCCTGCTGCTTCAAGGCTAAGAGCCTGCTCCTGAGTACTTTCATCGCCATTTCGCGATTCTGGGTCTGAGAGCGCTCATTCTGGCAGCTGGCTACAATCCCGGTCGGGATATGGGTGATTCGTACGGCAGTATCGTTCTTCTGGACACTCTGCCCACCGGCCCCAGCAGATCGAAAGGTGTCGATTCGCAAGTCGTTGGAGTTGATCTCGATCGATTCATTATCATCAACGTCGGGAAGCACTTCCACCAGCACGAAAGAGGTATGCCTGCGGTTGGATGAGTCAAAAGGTGAAATGCGCACCAAGCGGTGGACACCCTTCTCCGAACGCAGATAACCGTAGGCGTATGGTCCGCTGATAGAGATCGTGGCGCTTTTGATTCCGGCTTCCTCTCCGGGTGTCAGGTCAATGACCTCGGTTTCAAACCCTCTGTTCTCTGCCCAGCGCAGATACATTCGTTGGACCATTTCTGCCCAGTCCTGAGCATCATTTCCCCCTGCGCCGGCGTGGATTGCCAGCAGGGCATCTCCCCGATCGTATTCGCCGGAAAGCATGGCAACGAATTCGCGTTTTTCAATTTCTGTCTGGATGGCCAGGACTTCCCGGGAGAGTTCATCCTCGAGACTCTCATCTTCCATGGCGACCAATTCCTGCGCATCAGCCAGGCGAGATTGAAGCTTTGCCCAGCCTGCTAGTTCGCTCTCCAGGAAGGAGATGGTTTTCATTACCTTGCGGGCCCGATCCTGGTTATCCCACAGATCTGGATCCTGGGATTCTTTCTGAAGTTGTTTAAGCTGAATTGTCTTTTTAGGTACGTCAAAGACGCTCCAGAAGATTGTTGATTTTCTGCTGACTCTCGGTGAGAATGCTGGCTAAAGATTCCATATTTCACACTCCAATCTGCCTGCACTCTGCAGGCTGCTGTTTCCAATTTTCAAAGTCTCTACAGATCAGGACCCCTGTTTTGATTGAATCCATCCCTGGTAAAGTGCGATCCCGACAGACAGGGCCAGGTTCAAGGAATCGATCTCATTTGTTTGCGGGATGCGCAAGCTTGTGCCGTACTGATGGTATTCCTGGCCTAACCCAGCAGCTTCGTCCCCGAAGACCAGCGCATAAGGGGGCTGCAGCTGGGCATCTGGAAGGGATATTTTACCATCTGTCATCATGGGATAGAGATTATGCTTTGCCTGCCTGCCCCAATATTCCGGAAAGTTTGCGAAAGTTTGGATTCTCAGCTGAAAAGCGGCTCCCATTGATGCCCGGATCACCTTGGGATGGAAGTGATCAGCAGCTGGTTCGATCACAGCCAGGTCCCGACATCCAAACCCCAGCATGGTGCGCATGATCGTCCCCAGGTTGCCCATGCTGGAGGGATGGACCAGGACCAGATGGTTTGCCTCGGGATCAAGCGAGGATTGATTTTTCCGGAAGACGCCGATCGCATAGGTATTCCCCCGCTGGCTCAGTTTCTCCACCAGCCGATCGTTATCCTGGATCTCTATCCCCAGATCAGCGGCAGCTTTCCGGATCTTTGTAACTCCTTGATTGCTGGCTCCACTGCTGTGGAGCAGAATTGTCAGGACGCTGTCCGGTTGATAGGTCAGCAGCTCCAGGGTGGGGTAGACGCCAAGGCAGTAGGAATGGGGGAAATCTTTCTGGTAGCGTTTCAGCTTTTGATCCATGATCTTTCAATTCCCCGCGAGGATTCCCTCTACGAAAGCATTGGGTTGGAAGGGGACCAGGTCTTCAGGCTTTTCGCCAAGACCAGCAAAAAGGATGGGAAGCCCAAGTTTGTCCTGGACTGTAAAAACCATTCCCCCCTTGGCTGAGGAATCTAATTTGGCCAGAATCACTCCATCGAGGGGAATAGCTTCCTTAAAAGAAGCTGCCTGGTGAAGGGCATTCTGACCGGTGGTGGCATCCATTACCAACCAGCAGGCGTGGGGTGCTCCAGGGAGAGCTTTGCCAGCGACCCGATAGACTTTCTTGAGCTCCTCCATCAGATTGTAGCGCGTGTGCAGCCGCCCTGCAGTGTCGATCAGAACCAGGTCTTTATCTTTGGCCAGCGCAGATTGGATGCTGTCATAGACCACGGCCCCTGGATCTCCGTTCTGCTGGCCGGAAACTACTGGGATATCCAGGCTGTTTCCCCAGATTTGGAGCTGCTCAACAGCCGCAGCCCGGTAGGTATCAGCGGCCGTGAGCTGAACCTTCAATCCATCTTCCTTAAATCGTTTTGCCAGTTTTGCCAGGGTGGTTGTTTTTCCTGAACCGTTCACACCAGCGACAAGGATCACGAAGGGTTTGGTGTTGATCTCTAGTTCTGGGGGTGGTTCCAGTCGGGATAGCAGGATCTCTTTCAGCAGGATCCGCAGCTCATCTTTACGAAGAATTCCCTGCTCCTGGACCATGGCCTGGGCTTGCTGGGTGATATCCAGGCTGGTTTCTGCGCCGATATCGGATTGGATCAGCATGGCTTCCAATTCATCCCAGGTTTGGGCGTTGATCTCCGTGGCTCCAAGGAAGGCAGCGATCTTTCCAAAGGTCGATTTCCTGGTCCGAGCCAGCCCTTCCACCCATTTTTTTCGGTTATTTTCCATCGCCTGCATTATAACATGGGGACAGAGGAGGGCTTATTCTGACCGGATACCTGGATTGGATTTTCGAATGCCAGCAGACTGTTATATTTCAGCGATACTGGGTTGGGGATGCTGCTGTGTGGTTGCGTTATAATTGCAGAAGTGACTTTAGATGGCGGGAAAGGGTATTGATCTCAGATGATGCGTATTCATGTCCATTTCTTTTCTACTATCCGGGCCCGGATCGGGGAGAAGAACATTACCATTGAATTGGAGTCCGGCTCTCGAGTGGCGGATCTTAAAGAACAGATCGCCTCTCGTTACCCTGAAGCGGCTCCCACTATTGCTGGGATGAACTCTGCTGTCAACCATGTATTCGCTGATGATAGTGCTCTCCTGACAGATGGGGCTGAGGTGGCGTTTTTCCCCTACGTGACTGGCGGGTAGCAGCTCCTTCCGGACGGCATTCAAGTGCACTAGCTATTTTTCCAGGACCAATCAATGATAAGCTGCCGCGGCTGTGGTAAACCGTTTCCGATTGCTGAATTTCCGCACCGATGTCCTGTCTGTGGGGCTCTGTATGGATTCAGAGAAGGATTGCATTACGATCCAGATCAGCTGCAGTCAAACCTGCCTGGAATCTGGAAGTACCGGAGTGCTTTCTCGCTGCCCGACGGGGCTCCACTGGTTACTTTAGGAGAGGGCAGTACTCCGCTCATCCAGGAAGAATTCTTCGGGGAGCAGATCTGGTTCAAATTGGAAAGTCTTAACCCGACAGGGTCTTTTAAAGACCGGGGGTCTGCAGTGTTGGCGAGCTGGCTGCTGGCGGGAGATATCCGCACAGCGGTGGAAGACTCTTCCGGAAATGCCGGGGCGTCTTTTGCGGCTTACACTTCCCGGGTCGGGATCCAAAGCAAAGTTTTCATCCCCGCTTATGCCGCCGGCCCAAAACGGCTCCAGATCGAAAGTTTCGGATCAGAAGTCGTCCCTATTCCAGGTCCCCGGTCGAAAGCTGCCGAAGCAGTCATCGAGGAGGTCAAGGCGGGCGCGGTGTATGCCAGCCATGCTTATTTACCGCAGGGAACAGCTGGAATCGCCAGTATTGCCTATGAATTGATTGATCAATTGGGCGAATCCCCTGGTACGATCCTGCTGCCAGTGGGCCACGGCAGTTTATTGTTGGGAATCGCGCTGGGCTTTGATGCTCTCCTTAAAAGTGGGGTGATACCTACCGGGCCGAGGTTGATTGCCGTTCAGTCCGCTGTTTATAACCCCCTCTATCAAGCTTTTGCTGCAGGCAGCAAAACGGTTGACCCGGTTCCGGAAGGAAATACGATTGCTGAGGGAGTTGCTATTGCAGATCCTTATCACGGTTCTGAAGTGCTGAAAGCAATCCGGGAATCTGAGGGAATGGTCCTGCAGGCAGCAGATGATCAAATCATGGCTGGAATGAGGCAGCTTGCTTATCATGGTATTTATGCAGAAATAACCTCAGGTCTGGTTTGGGAAGGACTCCGTCAGCTGGCGGGAAAATTAGTTGGGCCGACTGTATGCATCATCAGCGGCAATGGTTTAAAGAATCCCTCGACGGTTGCTTCTCCCTGACCATTGGGTATAATGGGTATTCATCATATTAGGTAACTGCAAACAGAGAACTGATGGACAGCGAAATTCTTGCCAGGCAGCTAAGGAATTTGGCTGACCCTGAGTTCCAGGGAGCATAGGAATGGCGCATTCTCAGGGCCAGGAAATCTTAGAATCTCCCCCGGAGTTTAACCAAAGAGTTGGATTGGGTTTTGTGAACCTGATGTTGTTGACCAGGTCGCTGACTCATCGGTCCTATATCAACGAAGATCCCCAGGCGTTGGAAGATAACGAACGCCTGGAATTCCTGGGTGATGCGGTATTGGATTTTGTAGTGGGGGCCTGGCTCTATCATCATTATCCCGAAATGAACGAAGGAGACCTCACCCTGGTCCGAACCGCATTGGTGAGGACGGAGCAGCTGGCTGAGTTCGCCAGGTCGATCGAACTTGGAAGGGCAATGAGGCTGGGTCAGGGAGAAATCATTTCCGGAGGCCGGACCAGAGATGCACTGCTGTGTGCCGGATTCGAAGCTTTAGTAGGTGGCTTGTATTTGGATCAGGGAGTTGAAGCAGTTGAGGAATTTTTTGAACCGTTCATGAGCAAAGCGGTGGTCGAATTCCTGGAAGAAGGACATCCGCGGGATCCCAAGAGTTTGCTGCAAGAATGGACCCAGGCCCGGTCAATAGCTCCCCCTGAATACCATACCGTGAAGGAATCCGGTCCAGACCATGATAAGGTATTCACAGTCGAAGTAGTCGTTCCGGATCTGGTGAAGGGCGTGGGTCGGGGAAACAGCAAGCGGCGAGCTTCCAAAGAAGCAGCCAAGGACGCATTGGAGAAATTATCCGGGATCAATAATTCCGGGAATAAAGTTGGCTGAGGTTTCATGCGCTTAAAATCGATCGAATTGAACGGGTTCAAGACATTTGCGACCAAAACGAATTTCGAGTTCGCGGATGAGATCACGGTTGTTGTCGGTCCCAATGGCTCCGGTAAATCAAATATTGCCGATGCGGTGCGCTGGGTTCTTGGGGAGCAGTCCTACAAGTTGCTGAGAGGGAAAAAGACGCTGGACATGATCTTCTCTGGCTCAGAGCAGCGCCCGCGGGCAGGAATGGCGGCGGCTACTATCGTTTTCGATAACAGCGAAGGCTGGCTGCCGATTGATTTCTCCGAGGTGTCCATCACCAGGCGAGCGTATCGTGACGGGAAGAATGAATACCTGATCAATGGCCAGCAGGTTCTCCTGCGGGATGTATATGAGCTGCTGGGCCAGTCTGGTCTGGCTGAAAGAACCTATACGATTATTGGTCAAGGTTTAGTGGATGCGGCTTTGTCTCTTAAAGCGGAGGAAAGGCGCTCACTTTTTGAAGAGGCAGCTGGTATTGGGTTATATCGTTCTAGGAAAGCCGACGCGGAAAAAAGATTGGAAAAAACCAATCGGAATCTGGATCGGGTAGAAGATATCCTCTCCGAACTGCGTCCCCGTTTGAAGAGTCTTCAGAAACAGGCGGTCAGAGCAGAACAATATGATCAAGTGAAAGAGGATCTTCGGGTTCTGCTGCAAGATTGGTATGGATATCACTGGTATCGAGTCCAGGAGAACCTTAATGAAGCGAAAAGGGTGGAAGCGCAGCAGCGACTTGAGCTGGAGGCTGCGCGTGAAAAACAGGCTGATCTGGATAGGGAATTATCAGAGAATCAAACCAGAGTCCAGAGCCAGCGCTCCCGCCTCAATACCTGGCACAGGGAGTTAGCAGAACACCATAATCAGAAAGAAAATATCAGCAGGAAAAGAGCGATTGCAGAAGAGAGAATCCGATCTTTAGGACGCAGGATCCAGGATCTGGAAACAGAGAAGATCCGCCTGGAACAGCAGGCTCAATTGGCCCAGGAGAGGTACGAACACTCACGGGAAGAGCTGGAAGCCAATCAGGCTCATTTGAATGAGTACAGGGAGAAAACAGCACAGGCTCAGACGGCCCTGACTGAAAAACGCGCCCAGATGACTGCCCTGGAGGACGATGCGGCAGCGGTCAAAGATGCGCTCGATCAGTATAACAACCAGCAGATCAGACTCCGTTCCCAGCTAACAGAACGATCAGAACAGCTGGAACGAAAACGCTCCCGCCTTGTCTCAACGGAGGAAATGGTCTCGACTGCTCAGGCCGCTTTCGATAAGGTTGATGAAAAATATCAGGCGCTCAAGAAGGATTACGATCGGGCAGCGGCAGCCAGACAGAAAGCCGAGGCGGAGCTGAACACGACCCAAGCTGACCGGGAGGAAGGCGAGAAGGTTCGCCAGGATCTGTTCGTCCAGCTGTCACAGGCGAAAACAGAATACAGTCAATGGGTGGCTGAGCTGAATGTCCTCGAACAGGCTGAACAGAAATTGGCAGGGTATGCGGAAGGCGCAAAACTGCTGATCACGGAATCCCGAGCTGGAAATATCAGAGGCACGCTGGGAACGCTGAGCAATTATTTGGATGTGCCTGAGGAACTGGAGAAACCGATCGCAGCCGCCCTGGGTGAGTATCTGGATGCAGTGCTGCTGGAACGGGAAGAGGATACCGACCTGGCTCTGGACATTCTTTTCAAGGGTTCTACGAAGGGTGTCCTGCTTCCCCTGGACCGCCTGGTGTCACTCGACCGCATCCGTGTGAAGGGTAATATAGAAAGCTTGGTCGGGATCGCGGCGGACCTGGTGCAAACTCCACCTAAGTATCGGCCTGTTGTTGACCTGCTTCTCGGCAGGGTTATTGTGCTGCGAGACAAAACCGATCTCAACCGGGTGCTGAGAAACCAGCCACCGGGAACAAAAGCGGTGACTCTGAAAGGGGAGGTATTCTATACCACTGGGGAGATTATTGCTGGGAATGAAGGTCAGTCGAACCTGCTGGGCAGGTCCCGAGAGCGTAAAACCTGGCAGAATAAAATCGCAGCTTCCGCTAAAAAGATCGAGGAATTGGAAGACAGCCTCAACCAGGTCGATCAGAAGTTGGTCGAGATCAGTCAGCAAGAATCAAAATTGAAGCAGCAGCTTGTAAAAGCCCGGGAATCCTTAGATGGGCTTGATGAGCAGTTCAGACAAGTGACCATGGAGCGCAAGTCAGCCGAGCAGCAGGTTGATTGGGAGCATACCCAGCGCGAATCCCTCAGCGAGGAAATCAAAGAAGAAGAGGAACAAATCCAGCTCCTGCGGGGAAGTATGGAGAAAACTCAGACAGATATCAACCTGGCTCAGGAAAAATTCTCAAAATTATCGGGCGACCTGCGGGGTATATCACTGGAGGAAGAACGCGAGCAGCTCGCTCACTGGGAAACCCAGGTGGCGGTCGCTGAACGCGTTTACCTCGATATCCAGCAGCGAGTCGAAGAGCGCCAAAATGCCTGGGAGGAAGCTCGCTCCAGTCTTGAGCATAATGTCAATTCGCAGGAGGAATATAAGCAGCAGATCATAGAGTTGAAGGATGAAACCAGCTTTCTGGAGGATGGAGAAAAGACTATCCAGAATGAGATCACGGAGCTGCGTTCCTTGATAGATGAAACTGACCAGGAATTGACCACAGATGAGACTGATCAGCAGGAACTGCAAGCCAAAGAGGCTGAAGCTCGCAGGATCCTCAATCAGACAGAACGTTCATATGCCCAGGCTGAGATCAATCTGACCAGAAACAGGGAAAAGCTTGAATCCATTCAGGAGCGTATCCGGGAGGATATTGGCTTGGTAGAGCTGGAGTATGACAAGGATATTTCCGGTCCAACTCCGCTGCCGCTGGATGGATATGTGGAAAAGCTGCCTGTGGTCAAGGATATCCCCAAGGATTTAGGGAATACCATCCGAGAGCAGCGGAATCAACTCAGGCGATTGGGCGCTATCAATCCGGAAGCTCAGCAAGAATTCCAGGATGTCCGCCAGCGGCATGAATTTCTTTCCGAACAACTTTCCGACCTCCGCAAAGCGGAAGCCGATCTGAAGGAAGTGATCGCCGAGTTGGATGTGCTCATGGAGCGGGAGTTCAGAAAGACCTTCAATGCTGTTGCAGGGGAGTTCAAAGAGATCTTCACTCAATTATTTGGTGGGGGAAAGGGACAGCTGATCCTCTCTGATCCGGATGACCTGACTGGTTCTGGTGTGGACATCAATGTCCGTTTGCCTGGCAGACGGACACAGGGGCTTTCCCTGCTCTCTGGTGGTGAGCGGAGCTTGATTGCAGCAGCTTTGATTTTTTCCTTGCTGCGCATCTCACCCACTCCTTTCTGCGTGCTGGACGAAGTTGATGCTATGCTGGATGAATCCAATGTTGCCCGCTTCCGGAAATTGATCCGAGAGCTGAGCTCTGAGACCCAGTTCATCGTTATCACCCACAATCGGAATACTGTTGAGGTGGCAGACGTGATCTATGGGATCATTATGTCTGATGATTCCTCCAGCCAGGTGCTGAGTCTGAAGCTGGACGAAGTCGATGAAGTAATCGAATCCTGATTGTTCTGGGTCATTTCCGAGCAACTACCTTAAAAACAGTTTACAATATCCTCAACAGATATAACTTGCCTTCGGTTGAGTTTATAATGGAATAAAGAAGGTAATCGATGCTGACCCGTTACCCCACCGAGTTTGGAGGCAGGAATGGCTGGCACAATCGCTACACAGTTGGATGTCGTTCTAAATAACTTTGAACGCAGCGTACCCCATGTTCAAGCAACTGCAGTTGTCAGTACCGATGGCTTGGTGATTGCCTCGCGGCTGCCCCTGGATGTCGAAGAGGATCGGATAGGAGCTATGGGTGCAGCTATTCTCTCGATCAGTACTCGCAGTGGAGAGGAGCTGGAGAGAGGGGAAATGATCCGGGTCCTGATCGAAGGCACAAACGGTTATATACTGATTCGAAGCATTGGAGAATATGCGATTCTGGTTGCTCTGGTCGAAAAGGAAGTCCGCCTGGGCTTGTTGTTCTATGAAGCCAAAAAATGTATTCAAGAACTCAGTAAGATACTGTAGCAGGCCTCAATTTGAAAGTTGGTGCTTATCGGTAAGTAGGTACGCAGAATGATCAATCAAGGATCGATCAATATTGTAACCAAACGAGCGGCGGAATACATGTATTCCTATCTGGAGGCCAAGGAAATTCTTCCCGACCTGAGCGCAGTTCCCGGTGAATCGAGCACTGAAGTAGTTAAGAATCTGTTTCTCTATATCAACAAGGTTCTCAGCTTGGTAGGAGAGTTTGACCTGAAGGAAGCAGAAGATGGTCAGGCGCTGCTGCTGATCTCTGGGAATACCTGCCGGATCTGTCCGAAAGGCGTTGGCGGAGCAGCTGTAAAAGGGACGCTCTGCCCAATTCCCAGTCTTGTGGAAAGCCTGGTTAACAGGATCGCTCAGGATGATATGATCAAACTGATCACCAGCGGGATCGAAAAAGAGGGCAGCACCTGCAAAGCATATTACCAAATTCTTAAATGAAATACCTTAACAGGGAGCAGATCCATCCGGTGGATAAATTAGTTCATACCTTTTCTATTGTCGCTTACGACCCCGGTAAAGATGAATGGGGGGTTGCTGTCCAGTCGAAATTTTTAGCTGCGGCTGCAGTTGTATCCTGGGCCAGGGCGAAGGCAGGTGCAGTTGCCACTCAGTCCTTTGCGAATGTCACCTATGGGTTCCGGGGCCTGGATTTGATGGAGGCGGGAATGTCAGCGGAGGAGACCATCCAGGCGCTGATCAAGGATGATCCTGATAAGGATCAGCGACAGGTTGGTATGGTGGATAAAGATGGCCAAGCAGCTGCTTTCACGGGTGATGGCTGCTATGATTGGGCTGGACATGTTATCGGCGAGGGCTTTTCTTGCCAGGGAAATATTCTTGTGCCGGGTACCGTGCAGGCGATGGCAGAGCGATTTGAACAGGTCAGGGGACGAGATGGCGAGTTGGCAGATTGGCTGGTTCTGGCCCTGGAAGCTGGTCAGGAAGTCGGCGGTGATAAAAGGGGGCGTCAAGCGGCCGGAGTGCTTGTTGTCCGGCAGAACGGCGGTTACGGGGGGGATAATGATCGCTATCTGGATTTGCGGGTTGATGATCATCCTTATCCGATCTTGAAGCTCAAACAATTGGTGGATAACCACCACCTTTTCTTTGGTGAGGTCGATCCTGCAGACCTTGTCCCACTCAACACCGTCATCACTGAACTTCAAAGCGTCCTGCTGAAGACCGGTCACCTCACAGGCAAAGCATCTGGGAAAGTGGACCAGGAAACACTGACCGCACTGCGTGCTTTAGTTGGCGAGGAGAACCTGGAAGAGCGCTGGAACGGTGATGAGAAGGCTATCGACCAGAAAGTTGTTGATTTCCTCAGTGATAAGTTTTCCTGATCAATATCACTGAATTCTGAGATTGACAGTTCTCATCAGGGATGTTAGGATACTGCGTATGTCTATCAACCGTTTACACCATCACCCTATGCGAGGAAAAATTATCCCCTGACCGGCGGTGGTTGACGCGTATCTGAAGCTAATTTATCAAAGAATATAAACCCCCCGGAAAAATCCCGGGGTTTTTTGTTAAACTGGCACGAAGAGGAGGTGAGATCGATCAAAGTCAATTCGAAAAAAACTAGTATATAATAATATAGTATAAACCCCATCCATTTTATCCAAGGAGGAATAAGTATGAAGAAGCTATCTATAGGACTGGTACTTCTCTTGATTACCGGGCTTCTGCTCGGCGCCTGCGGCGGTCAGCAAGCAACACCCGCTCCGGTCGAGGAAGAACAGGCCCCGGCAGAAGACACCAGTATGCCATCGTTTTTGGCCTGCCAGGTGACCGACACCGGCGGCATTGACGATAAGTCGTTCAACGCCACGGCCTGGAAAGGTGTCC
The DNA here is from genome assembly GCA_037384185.1 of Anaerolineales bacterium. Classification (GTDB taxonomy): domain Bacteria; phylum Chloroflexota; class Anaerolineae; order Anaerolineales; family UBA11858; genus B10-G9. The sequence goes on from JARROG010000036.1 coordinate 12,917, forward strand.
AGGACGCGGTCGACGAACTGGGCATCGAGGGCAAGTACCTGGAATCCCAGCAGCAGACCGACTACGAAGCCAACATCAATGCCTTCATAGAAGAAGAATGCGACATCATCATCCCGGTCGGCTTCCTGCTGGCTGACGCCACAGCCGCTGCCGCCGAGGCCAATCCCGATGTGCCCTTCGCCATCGTGGATGTTGACTATCTTGATGCGCCCAATCTGTTAGGCTCCGGCTTTGCAGTCAATGAGGCCGCCTTCCTGGCTGGCTACCTGTCGGCTGGCATGAGCGAGACCGGCATTGTCGCCACCTACGGCGGCATCAACATCCCGCCCGTGACCATCTTCATGGACGGCTATGTGCTCGGCGTGCAGAAATACAATGAAGTGCACGGCACCGATGTCCAGGTGCTGGGCTGGGATGTCGAAGCCCAGGACGGGCTCTTCACCGGCAACTTCGAGAGCACGGACGACGGCCGCACCCTGGGTGAATCGCTGCTGGACGAAGGCGCAGACGTCATCATGCCTGTGGCAGGTCCTGTGGGCTCTGGCACCCTGGCAGTTCTGGAAGAGCGCGGCACCGGAATGGTTGTCGGCGTTGACACAGATTGGACCCTGCAGTATGCCAATCAGGCTGATATCATCCTGGCAAGCGTCCTGAAGAACATGGATGAATTTGTCTTCGAAGCCATCCAGTCCGTGATGGACGGCACCTTCACCGGCGGCACCTACCTGGGTACCCTCGATAATGGCGGTGTTGGCCTGGGTTACGGCGGCGTGGATATTCCCGCCGACCTGAAAGCGGAAGTGGACGCCCTGATCCCGGAAATCATCTCGGGCGCAGTCCCCACTTTGCCTGGCGCAGAAGCTACAGCTCCTGCTGCTGATCTGCCTGATCTGGGCGGACAGGAAATCACGGTTGCGGTGGAGAATGCTTACCTGCCTTTCAACTACATCGATCCTGATACCGGCGAACCCGCTGGCTGGGACTATGATGTTTGGAACGAGATCTGCAATCTGCTCAACTGCACCCCGACCTTTGTGGAAGCCGCCTGGGATGTATGATCCAGGCTGTGGCAGACGGCCAGTTTGCCGCGGCCGGTGATGGCATCACCATCACGGATGCTCGCGCTGAAGTGGTTGACTTCTCTGTCGGCTACATCAACATCGAACAGCGTTTGCTGGTGCGGATCGATGAGGATCGGATCGAGAGCATTGACGATATCATCGCCAATGAGGACCTCAAGCTCGGCACCCAGACCGGCACCACTAACTATGAGACCGCGCTTACCTTCCTGCCCGCTGATAGGATCCAGGCTTTCGAGCAGTTCCCCTTTGC
>JARROG010000037.1:0-15400 GCA_037384185.1 Anaerolineales bacterium
AGAGGCCGATTAGCCGAAGTGGCGGAACTGGCAGACGCGCGCGACTCAAACTCGCGTTCCCTCGAGGATTGTGGGTTCGACTCCCACCTTCGGCACAGCTTGATACTCACCGATCCATATCCAACTGGATCGGTTTTCTCTATCAGGGAACCGCCAGGGGCTGATCAAGTTAGACCTCCTTTCTTCCGTTGAGGGTATAATGCTCCTGGAGAGCACAGCACCTAAAAGGAGCGCTGCATGACCTCAACCAAAGATATCCTGGCCGTGATCATGGGAGGCGGGCAGGGCACACGCCTCTTCCCGCTCACCAAGGTCCGGGCCAAGCCTGCAGTGCCGATCGGCGGGAAGTACCGCTTGATCGACATTCCCATCAGCAACTGCATCAATTCCCACATCGACCGAATCGCCCTCCTGACCCAATACAACTCAGTCTCCCTCCACCGCCACATCACTCGCACCTATAACTTCGATCCCTTCCACCAGGGCTGGGTTCAAATCTGGGCAGCGGAGCAGACCATCCTGAACGACGCCTGGTACCAGGGAACGGCCGACGCTGTCCGCCAGCAGATGTTTGAAATCCACAGCACCGGCGCAGAATACACCCTGATCCTGGCAGGGGACCACCTCTACCGGATGGATTATGGATTGATGGCAGAGCACCTCTGGGAGATCGGGGGAGACATTTCCATCGCTCTCCAGCCAGTCTCTCTCCAGGAAGCCCCCAGATTGGGAATCCTTAAAAAGGGGAAGGATCAGCTGGTGACGGATTTCGTGGAAAAACCCAATGATCCTGAGGTCCAGAAATCCTTAATCAGCAGGGATGATTCTTCCCGCCCGCTGCTGGGGTCAATGGGCATATACCTTTTTAAAACCTCGGTGCTGTCTGAACTGCTGAGATCCCTGGACGTGGATGATTTCGGAAAGGAGCTGATCCCTCGCGCCATTCACAGCCACAAGGTCGTCGGTTATGATTTTGAAGGATACTGGGAAGATATCGGAACCATGCGCTCTTTCTATAAAGCCAACCTGGACCTGACCCAGCCTTCTCCTCCCTTCAACTTCTATGATATCCTCCAGCCAATTTACACCCATGCTCGCTTCCTGCCTGGCTCAATTGTCTCCGGGGCCAAGCTGGAGAAAGTATCGCTGTCAGACGGCTGCACGATCGGGAAAGCGGAGATCTCTCATTCCGTGATCGGCCTTCGCAGCCAGATCCAGGATGGCGCTCGCATCAAGGATTCCTACATTATGGGAGCAGATTTTTTTGAGCAGTACAGCCAGAAAAAGGACACGATCCCGATCGGCATTGGAGAAAACTCCATTATCGAAGGAGCCATCATAGACAAAAATGCCCGGATCGGTTCTGATGTCGTCATCCAGCCTTTCCCTCCCGGAACAGATTTAGAAATTGACGGCCTGTATATCCGCGATGGAATTCCCGTCATTCCTAAAGACCACCACATTCCTCCGGGAACGACCATCTCCCCTGATAATTAGCTGAAATAACCTGAAAAACCCCTCTCTTTAGAGGGGTTTTTATGATAAGAAACATATCAATTATGACTGCTTTTCTGTGGATAACTACACCAATAATGTGGATAACCGGTCCCTTTTGGGGATAACTTTCATAAAAATTGTTCTTTTTTGCGTGGATTGAAGATGCTTTTCTCCACAGTATTTTAGGGTTCCATCACTTTCTGCTGGTTTTCCAGTTTATTGGGCATCTTATCCAAAACCGTCCACAGTCCGTTGTGGAAATGATATTTGAAAATAAACTGCCCCTCATCCCCAGTGCTACGGTTTCAGTTGAACTCCATCCCACATATGGGGGAGACAGTGTGAGTGGAGACTTCTCCCGGAAGCCGTGAAGTGCTTATCCACTTATCCACACTCCCTACTAAGATTACTAATATAAATGATTAATATTAACTGGGGATATGGATAACAACTCACTCTCCCAGCCACCTGGCTTCCCTTTTTTCCAGGAAAGCGTTCATCCCCTCTTGCTGGTCTTTAGTTGAAAACAAATCGTAAAACAGTTCCCTTTCGATCAGCAACCCTTCCTGAAGGCTCATTTGATACGAAGCATTGATGGCACCTTTCGCAGCCTGAATGGCCAGAGGAGCGCGCTCCCCAATTTCCCTCGCCAGCTGTAAGGTTTGCTCCAGGTACTGGTCCACCGGATAAACATGGTTGATCAGTCCGAAGGACAGCGCTTCTTCAGCTCGGAGTGTTCGATTGTTGAGGATCATCTCCATTGCCAGCACCTTACCGACAGCCCGGGTCAAACGCTGAGTGCCCCCAGCTCCAGGAATAATTCCCAGATTGATCTCCGGCTGACCGAACTTGGCAGATTCGGATGCTGTGATCATGTCACAGGACATGGCCAGTTCCGCTCCTCCACCCAGACAGTAGCCAGAAACAGCCGCGATGATAGGCTTCTTGATTTCCTGGATGAGCGCAAAAGTAGGGATGAAAGTGCTCTGGCGCATTTCTTCTGGAGTGCGGTCAACCATGGCACTGATATCTGCCCCGGCGGCAAATGCTTTTTCACTGCCAGTGATCACCATCACTCCGATCTCTTCCTGCCGGTCAAAATCCTGGAGGGCATTCATCAGCTCTTCCAGGATTTGAGAATTCAAGGCATTGTAGGAATCGGGTCTGTTGAGGGTTATCAAACCGACCCGGTCAATGATCTCAGTGAGAATCAGTTGATAGGCTTTCATGGGGTTAACCTCCTCAGTCTTTTTGTGTCTTATTGATCAGGATTCACAGCGGGGGATTTCGTTCGAGTTGGAATTTCCATTCAAGGGCAGGTCAAAGTAAGGTGAGGGATCCAGTGTATTCTGAATTTTCAGTTCGTTCAAGAAATTGCCCTGGCCGTCATCCTTTACGATCGAGAAGTGCAGGTGGATGCCGGTTGGGTTTCCAGGGTTTCCGGAATAATTTCCCTGATATCCCAGCAGCGTTCCTTCTTCCACAAAGACCTCTCTCGTCCCAGCTGGAAAATCATCCACGATGTAGGAATTGCCTTGCTTGTCTGCCATGTGGGTGTAATAGGTCCAGATCTGCCTCCCCGGCTGGAGAGGATCCTGGGGGATGCGAATGATGAGAGAGGATTTCCAATCTGGCAGCCGGGTCAGGTAACCGCTGGCTGCAGCGTAAACCGGTGTCTCTCCGCTGCCGTCTTTTGAAAAGATGTCGATCCCCTGGTGGCGGTGGCCGGGACGAAAGGAATCATCCCACAAATAACCAATATAACCGTCGGTAGGGAATACAAACGGTGTGCTTGGATAACAGCGGGTTTTTGCTTTAGACAGCCAATCCAGATGAGATTGGGGATTTCTGATCCAGCTGATGACCCGCCGAGAACGAATGGGATTCCCTCTTCCTATACTGAAGGAGACAAAGACCACTGCTGTTGTCACAATCACTGCCAGGGGGAGAAGCAACCATTTCAACAGTCTTCTTTGATCACTGGACATGGATATGCTCAGGAAGATGAAAGGGATTGGATGTGGTCCAATGAGTCTTCTTTGATTTCTCCATTAAGCAGAATCACATTCCCTCCTGAGATTTGATGGAGGATCCTGCCTGCTTTTTCTCCTGCTGGAGAAAGCAGGGCTTCCTCAAGGGTTTTTTGATCAGGAAAATAGAAACAATAGACTCTCTGGAGGTAATTCTGTCCGTAGAGACAGCGGTCAATGTGGGTGACGGATTCCCGGATCAACCCCGGCATCTTTTCCGCATTTTCCAGGAAGGTCGGCCAACCTTCATCAAAGGCCTGGAGATCAACATTCATGGGGATGAGGATCAGCAGTTGATTCATGTTTGAGAATCAGTCCGTGTAGAAGTGGTAAACGTTGCCGCCTTTCTGCTTGGCATGGTACATGGAGATGTCAGCCTTCTTGAGCAGCTGATTCATCTCACGGCCGTCATCCGGGTAAAAGGCGATCCCTATACTGGTGGAGATGTTGACCTGGTACCCTTCCAGGAGAAAGGGTGTGTTCAAAGCAACCAGGATCCTCTCTGCTGTTTGAATGGCATCTTCGGTATGATTCATTTCTGGGAGGATCAGCAGGAATTCATCCCCACCCATGCGAGCCACGGTGTCACTTTTTCGCAGCAGCGCCAGCAGCCGTTGGGATACTGCCTGCAGCAGTAAATCCCCGACATCGTGTCCGTAGGAATCGTTGACCCCTTTCAGTTGATCAAGATCGAACAACATCACACAAAATTTTTGTTTGCTTCTTTCGGATCGTGCGATTTCCAGCAGGATACGCTCATTAAATAAGCGGCGGTTGGGCAGGCCGGTCAGGGCGTCATGGTTGGCAAGATGCTTGATGGCTTTCTCCGCTTTTTTCCTGTCAGCGATTTCCTGCTGGGCTTGTTCATAGAGTTTCGCGTTTTGGATAGCAATAGCTGCCTGGTCGGCCAGAAATTCCAGTACCTGGATCTCCTGCTCCGAAAAATCATGAGCTCTCTTCAAGGCTACATTCATGACACCGACTATTTTTTGACCGATCTTCAAAGGTAGGCTGGTGATCGATCCTTCCCAGGGACGGTCGTCAAACAGCGGGTCTTTAGTTGTGTCACTGACAACGATTTTCTTCCCTGTCCGTGCTACCTGATACGTGATCCCTTCAGGCCGCGGATCCATGAAGGCTTTGGATTGCTGTTGTCCTCCGAATACGGCGGAGGCAAAAGTCAGTACGCCGTGTTCATACAAGAATACGTGAGTGTCATCCGCAGAAACGATCTCCATCGCTCCGTCCAGAATGGCTTCCAGGACACCATCCAATGATAGGTTCATGGTCAGTGAAAGGCTGGCTTTTCTAATCAGCTCAAGTTCGTTGATCCGCTGGTTAAGTGAGGACTGGACCCGGGAATAGTTGTCGATCAGTTTCTTCTGTCCGTGAAGGGTTTTGAGAAAGGCAGGGAATAGTGGGGTGTCGAGAGAATCGTGCTCAACCAGGAAAATATCCGAGGTAGGCCGGTACTGGGCTTTCTCTTGAGAGGTGATCCCAATCAGAGATAAACCAGGAAAGGTGTTTTTTAATAGGGAGAGCAGCTGATCCCGGGTTGTTTCCAGGGAATCGAGATCCACAAGAATGATTGGGAATTCGTCGCTGACTTCACTGGGGATGGTGTCCCGCAGGGAAGAAAGGTGATGAATCTCAAATCCTTGACCTGAGGACAACAGGGATTTGATTTCCCCGAAAAGCCGCGGGGTGGGCGATAACACCAGAAGATGAATGGTTTCCATAGGACTCTACCTGCGCGAAATTGCTGTATCAAAAAAACGCAGATGCTTGGTATCTGAAAGAATTATACTTCACCCAGAGGATCTTCAGCCATCCCCGGATCTGAAGAAATCGTAAGCTTCTTGGTAGTTTACCGGGTGGAAATTTATGGTAAGATAGCGATAAGGAAAACCTTAAAAGACACAAGGTTCCGAGAAAAATGACAGAGAAAATAACCATTATCGAGGGCCCCACCCCAGAATTCCAGGAAGTCAATGGTTTATGGGTCCAGGGAGTTTCGGAGAGCCCCGGTCAATTTGATACCTACTATACAGAGTTAAGAGCTTTCAACGGATATTCCCTGGTTGAGCGCTGCATTTCCACCTGGCAGCGAAACGAGAGCATTGTGCTGGAATATCGCACTGAAACCGGCTTGACGGACGAGATCACCATTATCGCCGCTCATTATGACGAAACTGAAGATGGGGACTTGCTCCAGATCTGGGTCCGCCAGCCCCGGGAGGAAGTGGAGTTTGAGCTTAAATTCGACGATTCTGACGACGAGGAAGATTATCTCTAGCTAAGATGTTTCAGAAACTTCGCATCCTACTACCAGAAACTCCCCTGCAGGGGAGTTTTTTTACTCTTCGATCAATTCATAATCTCGATTGAAACGATGCTCTTCGATGTACTCATCAGGAATGAAAGCCTGGAAAAGCTGTAAAAAGAGAGCGATCACCACCGCGTCGTCAAACGGCCCGGGGATGAAATCTGGGTAGATCAGATAGAAGAGGGATATGAAAGGAAGGACTTTCACCAAGGGATGAACCCTTTTATCCTTCATCAATCGCACAATCAGCTGGAGATATTTGATCATATACTGCCCCGTTCTCTGCTAATGGATAAGGGAGTTTAATTATACTACTGTAAGGTTTTAGTTTTCCGGATATCCTGTATAATCCTCATTATGGAGTTGAGACCGCCACTGCAAGGCATTCTATTTGATTTTGATGGTTTGATTTTGGATACAGAAACTCCGATTTTCCAGGCCTGGCAGGAAAAGTTTTCTGCCCTCGGCCGCCAACTTCTCCTGGAGGAGTGGGCTGAGATCCTGGGAAAGGCCAGTCATGAGCTGGATCTGATTCTCAGTAATCTGGATGACCTGCTGGATGAGTCCAGCAGGGAGACATTCCTAGAAGAGGTCTCCCGAGCTGAAAAGGAACGGGTTCTTCAGCAGCAGCCTCTTCCAGGTGCTGTTGAATTGATTCGGAGAGCACACCAGGCAGGATTAAAGCTGGGTATTGTTTCCAGTTCTGATCGGGACTGGGTCCATGGTCATCTTAAAAGACTGAAGCTGCTTGAGTATTTTCTCTATACCAGTTGTGCTGATGATGTCAAGAAAGCAAAACCAGATCCAGAACTTTATCAGCTGGCATTGAAAAAAATGGCAATTGGCGCAGATAAGCTGGTTGTGCTGGAGGATTCGCCAGCAGGGGTGCTTTCTGCCAAACGAGCTGGTCTATATACCATCGCAATTCCCAATGAAATCACACGCCAGCTGAGATTTAGCGAAAACGGAAACCACCCCGACCTTGTGCTGGAATCGCTGGAAGATTTCCCTTGGGATGATTTGATGAGGGCCCCCTAAATGAAAACCATCTTGGAAGCAATTCTGAAGTTTATCGCCTTTCTACTGGCCGGGATACTGATCGTTGCCCTGCCCCTTTCCCTGCTGCTCACCGACCTGGGCGATGTGGTCTTTAATCAAGAGCAGATCGAGGGCATAGCGGAGGACGTCATAATCAATTCTGAGATCATCCCGGCAGCCCTTGAATTTTCAACCAATAGGCGGGCGGAACAGATCTCAACCAAGATTGAGAATACAGATAGGCCGGAAGGGAAAGAGCTGAATTTGTATAACCTGATCTACGGAATGGAGGATGAAGACTGGATTAATTTTCAAAAAGCGCTCTTAGCAGAAGACGTTACCGGCACCTGGATCAGGGATAGTGTGGCTGGATTCTTTAACTGGTTGAATTCGGATGACCCTTTTCCCCTCATTCGCTGGGATATGAAACCTCTGCTCAGGGAAATGAGTGGACCGCAAGGCAAACAAGCTGTGGTTGCGTATTATGAGTCATTACCAGACTGCACGGATTTACAGATGGAAGAAATGAAGACACAGCCAGGTGATCCGCTGCCCCGAGCCAAGATGGTTGAGGAACTGTGCAAGCTTTCGACTTTTCCTCATGCGGAACAGATCCAGGTCTACGACGATGTCATGCAGATGGTGGTGGATGCCACACCTGCAGAATTCGATGCCACCCAGGCAGTCTTAAAGGAAAACAGAGATATCAATGGGTTGTATACCTTGAAATGGAGGATCCGCACTTACCGCTGGAGATTTGATACTGCGCTCCTGATTCCCCTTGCGCTGCTGTTCTTGATCCTGCTGTTCGGAGTCCGCTCGATGGAAGGGCTGGGCCAGTGGTGGGGAATCCCTTTGATCGGAGGAGGATTGATCGCGCTGCTCACGGGTTTGCTGGCAGTTCCTCTGTGGAGGGGCCTGCTGACTGGCAATCTGATGCCGAAGGCTATTCCTCAGACATCTCTGCTTTACGTGGAGATTGTCAATGGCACCTCGCAAGTGATCGGGCCAATTTTCAATCCGCTGATCTGGCAGGCTTTTATCATCCTGATCATCGGAGGAGGGCTGTTGGCGATGTCGTTCATCCTGCGTATGCGTCAGTCAGGAGGCCGGCCTCCTGGATCTTAAGGGTCTTTGCTGAGTAAATTTACGGTAAGCAAGTAAAAACCTGACGGAATACAGACGTCAGGTTTTTCATTACCAGCCGCTGCTGGCTGGATGATCTGGCGGAGGGGGTGGGATTCGAACCCACGGTGGCCCGTAAGAACCACAACGGTTTTCGAGACCGCCCCAATCGGCCACTCTGGCACCCCTCCTGGGCTGAAAACGAATTATACCAAGCAGGCAATTTCTAGTAAACGCCCCGTGGATGATTCCCGCTCCCACGGGATTGATTTCCTGGACTGAGTTCTTAGGAATGATTTTGTTTACAATTTTGTTGAGGAAAGCCGTCCCCTGAGGTTCTTATACAGAATTAACAGTTCCTCTCCAGATATTCTCCAGATTAATGCGCTAAAATGGGCTTGATTTATCTCAAGCTTCAAGAAGTATTCTCTTGGGATTTATATTTTGATTGGGTATTGAAAGCAAAGGGAGCAAGGCATGAAGAAACGGAACATCATTATTATCGTGGTCGTCGCACTCGTTCTGGCCGGATCCGCATTTGGGATCGTCCAGGCTCGACAGAGAAGTGCTGCCAGCAGCAGTGATCTGGTCACATATCAAATAGGGTATGGAGACCTCAGCGCGGTGATTGATGAGACTGGCGAAGTGCGCGCTAACCAGAGTGCGTCCCTGGTCTGGGAATCTACAGGAATTGTGGGAGATGTGAAGGTTGGACTGGGGGATCAGGTCAAAACCGATCAGGTTCTTGCGGTCCTCAAGGAAACCTCCCTTCCCCAATCATACTTTCTAGCGCAGCAGGAATTGATCAATGCCAACCGCGCCCTGGAAGATCTGTACGATAATTCTGCCAAAACAGCAGCGAATGCCCAATCAGCGGTTGCCAGAGCCCGGGATGCCCTCGACGATGCCCAGTACCGCTGGCGGCTCAATCAGCCTGGAAACCGCTATTCCCCTGAAGAGCTAAAAGCAGCCAAAGCCCGGGTGGTCATAGCTGAAAAGAGATTGGATAAGAGGCAAAAATATTTTGACAACGCCAGCGGAAAGGTTGGCAAGGCCCAGGCTCAGCTGCTGCTGACCGATGCCATCAATCAGTACCAGCAGGCAGTCTGGTATCTCAATTGGCTGCAGGTTGGAGCGGATGAAATTGAGATGGGGATTCTGGATGCCAATGTAGCAGTTGCCCAGGCTGAACTGGATTCCGCAGAAAGGTATTACGAGAAGGTCAAAGATGGACCTGACCCGGATGACGTGACGATTGCTGAAGCGAGAGTTGCTGCCGCACAAGCATCCCTGGATACAGCTGAGATCACCGCACCCTTTGATGGCTACATCACAGCCGTTGAGGCTACAGCGGGAGATTTGGTTGCTCCCAACACCTATGCCTTCCGGATGGACAGTTTAGATAATTTGCTGGTTGATGTTGCAGTCTCAGAGGTTGATATCAACCAGATCAAGGTCGGACAGCCCGTAAAATTGGATTTTGATGCGATCCAGGATCAAGAATACCAGGGAGAGGTGACCGAAGTCTCTCCAGTTGGAGCCCAACAGCAGGGTCTTGTGAGTTTTGAAGTAACGATTAAACTGCTGGATGCTGATCAGGAAGTCCTCCCCGGGTTGACCGCCGCCGTCCAGATCGTCGTTCGTCAGGTTGAAGATGCCTTGCTGATCCCTACCCGTTCTGTCCGCTGGGTGAGAGGGGAGCAGGTAGTATATTTATCCACCACGGGAGAGCAAGCCACGACAGATGATCTGAAGATTGTCCCGGTCACTGTCGGCGCCTCTTCCGATGAATTCACAGAATTGCTGGAAGGAGAACTGGAGGAAGGAGATTACGTAGTACTCAACCCGCCCAGCGTGAGTATCTTCGACGAAATCGAGCCGGGTCAGGGCCCTCCTTCCCAATTTAGATAAACAGAGATAATTAAGGAATTCGCATGACTGAATGGGTAGTTGACGCACGAGATATCACCAAAGTCTATCAGATGGGGGAAGTTGAGGTGCACGCCTTGCGGGGGCTATCGGTCAGGATAGCCCCAGGGGAGATCCTCTCCATCATGGGTCCGTCGGGATCCGGCAAATCCACCTTGATGAACATCCTGGGTTGCCTGGATCGACCGACTTCCGGAGATTATTACTTGAATGGGGAAAGCGTAGCCAATCTGAACGATGACCAGTTAGCAGAGATTCGCAACCGGGGAGTGGGGTTTGTGTTCCAGAGTTTCAACCTGCTGCCGCGGGCGACTGCCCTGGCGAATGTCGAGCTTCCCATGCGCTATTCTGCTTTGAATGGGCGCAACAAGAAAGAGGTTGCCACCCAGGCTTTGGAAGCAGTTGGACTGGGAGACCGGATCCATCACCGTCCGAACGAGCTGTCCGGAGGACAGATGCAGCGGGTAGCGATCGCCAGAGCGCTGGTCAATGACCCGGCCATCATCATGGCGGATGAACCTACCGGCAACCTGGATACCACGTCAGGCGACGAGATCATGGGACTCCTCAAGAATCTCAATAAAGAGCGCGGAACGACCTTGATCATCGTTACCCATGACCCTGAAATTGCTGAGCTAACCAACCGGGTGATATCGATCCGGGATGGTCGGATCGAGGAGTAAGAATGAATTTTGGTTCTTCTTTAATCGAAGCCCTGGAGAGCTTGACCTCCAATAAGGTGCGCACGGCGCTGACCATGCTGGGAATCATCATTGGTGTTGGCGCGGTGATTGCGATGTTGGCTATCGGTACCGGCACCCAGCAAGCCATTGTAGGAGAGATCGAGGGTATTGGAACCAACCTGCTGTTTGTGGCCACCAATTACGACGACGTCACCAATCCAGTTCCTATCTCCATCCAGGACGCTGAGGCGATTGCTGACCCGGTCTATGCACCCTCAGTGGCGGCATCTGCCCCAGTAATCCAGGGTTCAGCTGAGGTGACTTACTCAGGAGAGGGCACCAACGCAAGTCTAATTGGTGTGACAGAAGATTATTCCAAAGTGCAATCAGTGGAGCTCACCGAGGGATCGTTCTTCAATTCCACGCAGATCTCAGGGCTGGCATCGGCAGCCATACTGGGGTCCAATATCGCTGATGACCTGTTTGGGCGCAAAGACGGACTGGTAGGCGAAACTGTGCGCATATCCGGACAGCCTTTCCGGGTGGTAGGAATTCTCAAAGAAGAAGGTGGAGCTGATTTCGGGAACAGCCCTGATGACCAGGTCCTTGTTCCCCTGACCACGGCTCAAGCCCGTTTGCTTTCTCGCAAGGTCAAGGACCAGGTGGATATCATTTATGTCTCTGCCGTCAGCTCTGAGGCAGTAAAAAGCGCGGAAGATGAGATCACACTCATTCTCCGCGACCGGCATAAATTGAAATTAGAGGAAAATGATTTCTATATCCTGAACCAGGATTTACTGTTGGATTTTGCTTCAACAGTGACCGGAGTATTTACAATTTTCCTGGGAGGAGTGGCGGGAATCAGTCTGCTGGTTGGCGGGATTGGAATTATGAACATCATGCTGGTCTCCGTTACGGAACGAACCAAGGAGATCGGTCTCCGCAAGGCAGTTGGAGCGAAGAAACGCGATATCTTGGTCCAATTTTTGATCGAATCCTCTTTGCTGAGTGTGATCGGGGGAGTCATAGGGATCATTTTGGGCTGGCTGCTTTCTCTGGGAATCGGCCGAATTGCAGCGGCCAACGATTTCTTGCTTAATCCAGCCATTACCTTGAACGCTGTGCTGCTGGCAACGCTGTTCTCAGCAGCGGTAGGCTTGTTCTTTGGGATCTACCCGGCCAACAGAGCAGCTAACCTTGAGCCAATTGAAGCGCTGCGGACTGAATAGCGCCTCCGCCTGGAGGTTTGGCCGCAAACAGATAAACCTGGTGTCCTATGGATAGAATTCTGGTAGTTGATGATGATAGAGATATCGTTCGCCTGGTCCAGTCCTATCTGGAGAAGGCAGGCTACCAGATCCTGACCGCCTATGATGGTGATACTGCTTTAAAACTCCTGCGGTCGGAAAGGCCCCAACTGTTGATCCTGGATTTGATGCTCCCGGATCGGGACGGCTGGGAAGTCGCCCGCCTGGTGCGGGATGATTCCCGCCTGAGGGCGACCCCGATTATCATGCTGACGGCCAGGGTGGAAGACACAGACAAGATCGCCGGGCTGGAAATTGGGGCAGATGATTACATCACCAAACCTTTCAACCCCAGAGAGCTGGTAGCCCGGGTCCGGGCGCTCTTGCGGCGCACTGAGCTTCAGCAGGATACACCCCTGCCTGCCCGGCTGGAAGTTGGACAGCTAACGCTGGATCTGGGTAAGAGGCAGTTGACCCGGGATGGGTCGCTCATCAGCCTCACTCCCTCGGAATTTGGGATCATCAAAGAATTGATGCAGAATCCCGGATTCGTCATCACGCGGGATGAACTGTCCGAAAAAGCGCTTGGGTACGGATCGTCCAGTGCCGGGCGCACCCTGGATTCCCATATCAAGAATCTGCGCCGGAAAATTGACCTCACTGACGATCATGATTCGTTCATTCAAACCGTGCACGGGGTTGGCTACCGGCTGAGGGATATCCATTCATGAATCAGCTCTGGGTTAGGATCAGCCTGACTTATGTGGCTATTGCCCTCTTCCTGTTTTTAATTCCGACAGTGGTCTTTCTGGCAGTCCAGGCAGATAACATCAGCATTGAAGAAGGTGCTGCTGAAGCACAGCCGGTTGATTTCAACCATGAGGGATTGCTGGCCGCAGCTTACAACAATTTAGTCGGCGCAGATCGCCTGGAGATTGTGGCCAGATCAGTGCGCTTGCTGCTGGCAATCTCATTGGTGGGGATCCTGGTAGGCACCTTTAGCAGCCTTGGTTTGACAGCTCCGCTCCACAACCTGGCAGTGGCTGCCAGGGCAGTTGGCTCCCAGGATCTATCACAGCGCATCAAAGTGCAGGGAAGCAGCGAAGTCAGGGAGGTAGCCGAGGCATTCAACTCCATGGCTGAAGCCCTTCAGGAAGCCGATCGCCTGCGCAGCAATATGCTGACAGACATCACCCACGAACTGCGCACGCCGTTGACAGTCATTCAGGGCAACCTGCGCGCGATCCTGGATGATGTTTATGAGCTCGATAAGGTGGAAGTTGCCAGGTTGTATGACCAGACCCGTCAACTGTCCCGCCTGGTCGATGACCTTCACGATCTGGCGCTACTGGAAGCTGACCGCTTTTCGCTCTCTCTGACCGAGCAGAACCTGGCCGACATCATCCGCCGAACGGCCGCCATCTATCAGCCGATCTTTGAGGAGCAGGGGATCACATTAACCCTGGATCTGGCAGAAGGCCTCCCGCCTGTTGAAGGAGACAGTGCCCGGATCACTCAGTGCCTGAACAATCTGCTTAACAATGCCCTGCGCCATACCCAACCTGGAGGTAAGGTCAAGATCGGACTGGCAGCCGAAAAGGACAGGCTGAAGTTGACTGTTTCCGATAATGGTGTTGGTATCGAGGCCAAACACCTTCCTCATGTTTTTGACCGCTTTTACCGGGTCGATCCGGACCGCAACCGGCAAACGGGGGGATCAGGTTTAGGCCTGGCGATCACTCAGGCGTTGGTAAAGGCTCACGGGGGAGAGATCCAGGCTGCCAGTCAGGGCCGGGATCAGGGCAGCGAGTTCACTATCTATTTTCCAGCAGCCAGCTGACACGTCAAAACAACCAAGGGGGTCCATTAAAAGGGGAGCCAATCTGCTCTCCAGTGATTGAATTTGGTCTTCTGTGGGGGATTCCATAGCGGGAATGCAGGTTATTGGTTATAATGGTTTTTCTAAAAACCGACGACATATTAATGAAGGACTGCTGTTCAGACAGCCGAACTCACATTAATCCGAAATTCTTGGCAGATACGATCTATGGAATATGTCTTAATTATCATCCTGGTTGCCGTTGCTTTAATTTATGCTTTCTTGAATGGATTTCAAGATAGTGCTAGCACGGTTGCAACCATGATTTCCTCTCGGGCCATGACTCCTTCCGCTGCGCTGCTGATTGCCAGTGTTGCAAATTTCATTGGCCCATTGATTTTCGGTGTGGCTGTGGCAAAGACCATCGGGGAGAATGTGGCCTCTCCCAGCTCGCTCACGATTGCTGTTGTCCTGGCTGCCCTGCTAAGTGCCAGCATCTGGAACCTGGCGACCTGGGCTTTAGGTATTCCCTCCTCTTCATCGCATGCTTTGATCGGGGGCATCATCGGCGCTGTGCTGGTTGGATCTGGCTGGCAGGCGCTTCACCTGGGTGGATTGGGATTGGTAGGCATTGCCCTGTTTATATCGCCTGTGCTGGGTTTTGTCCTGGGCCAGTTGGCGATGCGCGTGACTTTGTGGACAGTGCGCAACGCCACGCCCAAGGCCAATATTTTCTTCAAATATGCCCAGATCCCAACGGCTTTCACCCTGGCCCTGAGCCATGGAGCCAATGACGCTCAAAAAACCATGGGTATCATCACCATGGGCCTGGTGGTACTTGGCTATCAGGGTGCTTTTGTAGTTCCCTGGTGGGTTATCTTGTCTGCAGCTGCGGCACTTGCCTTCGGGACTGCAGCTGGGGGTTGGCGGATCATCCATACCCTGGGAGGAAAGTTTTACCGCATCCGGCCTATCCACAGTTTTACCTCTCAGCTGTCTTCCATGATAGTGATAATTGGAGCGTCATTGCTGGGTGGTCCGGTCAGCACCACCCATGTGGTCAGCTCCTCGATCATCGGCGTGGGTGCGGCTCAGCGCAGATCCCAGGTTCGCTGGGGTGTGATGGGCGATATCCTGATCGCCTGGTTCCTGACCATCCCTGCTACGGCCGGCGTAGCGGCATTGTTATATTTTTTGATTAACTACCTGCTGACGCTGTTTGGATAATCTCCACAGCTGCAGGAGGGGAGGAATACTATGG
Source organism: Anaerolineales bacterium (assembly GCA_037384185.1). Taxonomy (GTDB): domain Bacteria; phylum Chloroflexota; class Anaerolineae; order Anaerolineales; family UBA11858; genus B10-G9. The sequence continues at coordinate 14,956 of JARROG010000037.1, forward strand.
GAGTAGCAGGTGTTTTCAAGCGCGGAAAGAAAGAAGACAAATTTGTGGGTATGCTGGTAGAGCAGACCCAAATCACGGTAGAAGGGCTGAAACTGCTGGAGAAGTGGCTCGCCAAATCTGAACTCAAGGACAAGGCCATTGACCAGATGCGCGCCAAAGAGGTAGAGGCGGACGAAGTGCGCCGAATCTTGATCGATGAGCTGCACAACACCTTTATCACACCTCTGGACAGAGAGGACATCTTCATGCTCAGCCTCTATGTGGATGATATCCTTGATTACTGCTATACAACGGTGGAAGAGATGCAGCTGCTGGAGATTGACGCAGATGAATACTTGATGAACATGGTCAAGCTCACCCGCGAGGCCACCCAGGAGCTGGAAATGGCTTTCCACACGATCTTTTCTAATCCCCGGGTGGCGGGATCCCATGCCCAGCGGGCAAA
>JARROG010000038.1:0-10325 GCA_037384185.1 Anaerolineales bacterium
GTTCCTCAGTCAGATCCATCACCGCCTGGTAATCAGCATAGGCCCAATAGAACTCCATCTGGGTGAATTCCGGATTATGTTTATAAGAAACGCCCTCATTTCGGAAATCTCGTCCGATCTCATAGACCTTATCAAAACCACCCACCAGCAGACGCTTGAGGTAGAGTTCAAAAGATATCCGCAAATATAGTTCCTGCTTGAGCTGGTTGTGGTAGGTAGTGAATGGCTGGGCAGCCGCGCCCCCGTAGATAGGCTGTAAAATGGGGGTTTCGACCTCTAGGAAACCCTTTGAGTCCATGAAGTGCTGGATAGCCCTGATAGTCCTTGTTCGCAGCCGGAAAATTTCTCTAACATCCTGATTGACAGCCAGGTCAGCATAACGCTGTCGGTAGCGCGTTTCTGGATCCGAAAGGGTGGCATGCGATACCACCTCGCCATCCTTTACTGTCTCCTTGGCTGCCGGCAGGGGTGTGATGGCTTTGGAAAGCATACGGTAGGAGGCCACCCACAAGGATATTTCCCCGGATCGAGTCCGGAAAAGCTTCCCACTCGCCTGAATATAATCCCCCAGGTCAAAATATTGGTTGAAGAATTCCAGCTGCTCCTCTCCAATATCATTGGCCCGGAAGAAGAGCTGGATCCTGCCAGTCCCGTCCTCGATGTGAGCAAAGATCACCTTGCCCATTGGCCGGATGGAGCGGATCCTGCCCGTCAGAGTAGCTTCGATTTCCTGGGCATCAGGATCATCCTCACTGGCCAGAAAAGCGTCCAGAGCCTGCTGGATCTCATGGGTACGTTCAACCCGCCGGGGATAGGGTTCAATCCCCAACTCCTGAAGCTAGGCAAGCTTTTCCAGTCGGAGTTTCTCTAGATTTGAATATTCTGCCATAGGTCTTCCTTGGATCAGCCGATCTTGACGATCTTCACCTTGAAAACACCATCCGGTGCAAGGACATCTACTTCGTCCCCTTTACTGTGACCCATCAAGGCGCTTCCCAGGGGCGATTCATAGGAGATCTTGCCTTCAACAGGATCTGATTCCGCCCTGCCAACCACAGTATAGGTCTCTTTTTCCTTTTCTGCAGTTTCAATGGTCACTTTGGTACCAATCTGGATAACATCCGTTTTCGAGATATCATCGACGATTTCTGCCTGGGCAAGGATGCTCTTCAAATAGGCGATACGACCTTCTACAAAAGCCTGAGCGTTCTTAGCCGCTTCGACTTCGACGTCCGCATCCACTCCAAGAGGACTGCCGTCAAGCGCTTCACGCAGGCGATCAGCGACTTCCTGCCTTTTCTCTGATCGGAGATATTCCAATTCCTTCTGTAGTTTATCATACCCTTCTTGGGTCAAAAGTGATGCTGCCATAATCATTTACCCTTCAATTCGTCAGTTTTTCTTAATTTAATAGAAAAAGAGCTTTTATCAGGGGAAATACCCCAAAAAGCCCTACCGCATGAAAAGTGCGCTAATTCTATCATAGGAAATCTCAACCTGCAAGGTACGACTCTTACCCCCTCCAGGATTCATTCTTCCAGGGTCTCCCAAAGTCTGATTCCCCCTGAAATCTCACAAAATTGACGAATTTCTACCTCTAATTGGTCTGAATCGCTCCAGAATGACGAAATCTGGGACCCATATTGGAGCGCTGCTTCTGTCCAATGGACAATCCCTTCTTCGCTGATTTCCAGAAATTGTGCCTGCCAATCCGGGGATTCTTCCAGGAATCGCAGGATGCGCTGTCCTTCCCCTTCACGAGCGTAAGGATAGTCAGGGTAGTATTTCAAGGGGCGATCAAGTCTGGAAACAGCCTTACGAACCATATCATGATCAACATGGTTTCCTATCCCCAGAGGGGCAATCACCTCTGTTTCCAGAGGCAGGTCTGCTGCAAGCTGCTTTGATACCGCTGTGATCAGGTCAGATTCTTGAGGGTCCAAACCCCCGAACAAGTCCTCAATCGTCTGATAGAGCGGCTCGCCGGAAGGGTCTGTGCGGTAAATGCAGTCCTGGAAAGGGAAGTACCTGGGTTCGGCACCCAACACCCGGCAGGCTTGCTTATCCTCTTGACGACGGATCTGGACCGCTTCTACCCCCAGCTGCCAGTCGTGATGCAGGACCGCAGCCAGATCTGACAAAGGGCCCGGGGGAGGATCTCCGGCACAAATCGTCCAGATCTCCACCTCCTGGCCTTGATTCGTTTGTTCCCAGATCCAACCTCCGCAGGAGAATACAGCGTCATCAAGATGGGGGGAAAGGTAAATCGTTTTCATAACACCTTTGTATCATAATCCGTCCGGGGATTCCACCCGGATCCACAGCCGCTGGCCATCGCTGATCAGGTGGATTGTGCCATGCTGGTCTGTACGCAATAAAGAATAACCACCCAACCTGCCGATCAGACCTCGATCTGGAAGGCCCTGGCTGTCCTGGAATCCAACACTCAGCAGCAGGAGCTCTGGCTGCAAATTTGCTATCCACTCAGCGGGATTGCTGGATTGATAGCCATTATCCGCCAGATAGTAAACACTCATCCGGCCCAAATCCTTTCCCTGGCGCCATACCTGGCGAACCTGGCCGGTAAGGGCAAAAGGAAATAGAGCCCGGAAGCTGCCGTACTCAATCAGCAGGGAACCACCACCGCGGCTGGCAGTGAGTATCTTGACCTGCAAACCATCCTGGAACACCAGGGTCTCTCCCACCTCTCCGTAGTGTACCGGTATCCCCAAGGAATCTAATTGGGAACGCAGATTTTCAGCTTCCCAACAGAGAGCAGGATTACCCAACCACAGAACGCTGTCAGGGATAAAGCGGGGCAGTACCCCTACCAGACTGTCTATATCCTTGACTTGGGGAGAGGCAACAACCGCCAGATCGATATTTCGCTGAAAAGGCGGCATCCGCCTACCCAACTGATCTGACAGCAGCCTGGTACTTGGGCCCCCATTGATTAACATCCGCTGGCCGGAAGGACCTTTCAGGAACACAGCACTACCCGTGCCAACATCAAGAAGATAGAGATGCAATTTGCCATCGGGAAGACTGAAGACACCCCTCCAGACCAACAGAACACTAAGGGCTAACCCCACTCCGACAGCTGCTGGATTGAAATAAGCGATCAACGGTACCAGGAGCCCTTTCCCGAAGGTCCAGACAGCCAGCAAAAGATAGAAACCGATGATCCATCCCAGATTGATCTCACCGAACCTGGTACTGCGCAGAGGGATCCTGCTGAACCATTCCACGATCCGGATTGTATAAAGGATGAAAGGATAAACGAGAGGGGCTGCTGCCTGTCCAGCTGGCAGCCAGATTACCCCCAGTATCAATGCCAGCCCGCCCAGGATCATGATGGGAGGCTGCACAGGCAGAATGGCGGGATTGGTCAGAAAGGTAATTGGATTAAAACTGCCAAAATGATACAGCATGACTGGCAGGGTGGTCAATTGGGCTGCCAGCGTAAAGAGGACATATTCACTGACCGGCCTGGTTATGCGCTCAGCAACTCCAGGGGAAAAGAATCTGGCTGCCACACCAGAAAACCAGGAAGCAAGCGGATCGGCATATAAGATTAATCCCAGAGTGGCTGCCAACGAAAGCTGGAAGGACACATCCCACAGCAGACCTGGATTGATGGAGATCATGGTCAAGCTTGCCAGTGCCGCGGCATTGAGCCCATGTTGGCGCCGGCCAATCTGGTGAGCAAAGATGGACAACCCTCCCATCACTGCTGCCCGAACTACCGCTGGGTCTGCGCCTACCAAAAGAGTATATAAACCGATACCCAACATTGCTGCCAGGGCAGCTTGCCAGCGGTTAAGAATGCGCCCAAAAAACCTGGCAAACAAACCAGCCACAATTGTGATATTGAAACCAGAGATGGCAATGATGTGAGTCGTTCCCGTCACCCGAAAGGCAGCCTGGACCTGTTCGGATATCCCACTTTCCAATCCCAACAGGATCCCGGCAAGCAGGCTGGCTTCAGGATCCGGCCAAAGCTGGTAGATGCGTTTCAGCGCTCTAGCCCGCAGATCATAGATCACCTGCATGAACATGTTCCCCTGGTGGGACGCCAGCACCTCCGGCTCAGCCTTGCCCATGTAGGCATAGATCCCCAGGCGAGCCAGATAAGACCGATAATCGAAATCATCTCCCTCGGGCGGTGAACTCAGACTTCCGGTCAAGCGAACTTCATCCCCATAATGAATTGGATGCTCAACCGCAGTACGGGCCAGGATCAAACCCCGGGCTGGCAGCTCCTGTCCATCTCCCAGCGGGTCAACCTCTGCTACTCTTATCTCAAGGTTCTGGGTCTGGTCCCGTTGATCGGGGAAGTTCACTACCAGGCCGGTGATACTAGTCGAAAATGAGCGGTCAAGGAAATGAGTGATCAGCGTCGGGTCCTCAAAGTTTGGGAGAGAAATCTGAAAACGCAGACCACCAAAGCAGAACGAAATCAGCAAAACTGGCGCCATCCAACCTGGCATCCAGCCTGGGCTTTTATTTTTATTGACTCGGTTGATGATCGCGGAGGCCAAACAAATGGTTCCCAACATGGCAAGCCAAACAGGGATTTCCCAGCCCAAGAGATCAGCGCTGAGGATCCCCGCAGTAAAACCTATACAGCTCCAGATCACCGGCATTGATACTCCCCCTCTGCCTGATGAAAATACTTTTGTCCCCCTCCCCTGAAATATTGCCTACTCGATATTCACCAGAATAAAGTTGTCCCGTGGAAATCTCTTTTCCTGGTTGGCCTCATTGGCCCGGTACATCAACTGCTGGGCCAGAATCGCAGTGCCGAACACAAAGAGATGGCGGGGGGTGGGTTCCTCTTCTTGGAGAATGACTTCATCCGGAATTTTCAACCGCTTGCAAAGATTCTGAATATCCAGCTCCATGAAGCTGCCTTCACCCATATCCCGGATAAAACGGTTGCGGATATGCCAGATCAGCACCAGATCATGATACTCTGTGCGGCTGATCAATCCAAAACCATAGGCAGCCTTGATCCTGGCTTCGAAACTTCCCAGGGGATTTTCCTCTCCCAGGAGCATCTTGGCGATCTTCTCATCGTCAATGATGAAACACTCCAGCAAGTTAGCCAGGTGCGTATTCAGGTAGGTTGTGCCCAATATCGCCACAGCCCGATCACTTTTTTTCTGAAGTTCATCAACAAGCCGTTTCCATTCTCGCGTTGTAGCAGATCTTTCCTCAGTCATTTTTTTACCCCTCGAACGCCCCTTAATATCCAGGTCTTTTTATTATACATGACACCAGTCATGGATTGAAGCTTTCTTCCTAAATATCAAGGGCGTGACGCGTCGGAAAAAATCCATTCAAACTCCGCCAGGAAGATACCCGCAACCTCTGGGTCATGAATGATGAGAACATTCTCATCATTCGCCCGATTCGCGCTGCGGGTCAAGTTATAAGAACCCGTCAGGACGATCTGGTCGTCGATAATCATCACTTTGTGGTGGAGTTTTTCCGGATAGCGGTCAAGATATACTTCCAGGCCGGCATCTTTAAAACGCTGGTACTCACCGCCCACACCGCTGCTCTCCTGGTAGGAATCCACTACACCCTGTACTTCCACTCCTCGTTCTGCCTGGGCGATCAAGACTTGAGCAACCTCATCCACGGTAAATGAATAATACAGAAATTCGATCGATTCCTCCGCCTCCTGAATGAGCTGGATCAGGCGATCCTGGGGATGATCATCGGGCGAAAAATAAGTCTCGATCCGAATACCATCCAGAGTGAGATCGGGGTGGGGAGTGTTCATCAAGCTGTTCTCGCCGAAATACCTCTCCAAGAACATTTCCTCGAACTCGACGGTATAGTTTTCGGCCAGACGGGAAGAACGAATCCGCACCAGATTATTCAGATGGCGGTAGGCTCCATTGACCGTGAGATTCATGGACCCGGTCCAGACCTCACTGGCATCAATGATCACGAATTTATTGTGCATCAAACTGTCCATCTGGTCATCAACCAATGGGATGCCAGCAGCGATCAATTCTTTGATCTCTGGTCGATCCAGAGAATCGCTTTCCACGACCAACCGGACCTGAACACCCCGCTGATGAGCCCGGATCAGGGCATTGCGTATCGACCATAAATTGAGATCATAGAGAGCGGCATCGATTTGGACCCGCGCCTGATCAATCGCGTCTGCCAGCTGGCGGTCGGGCCCTCCCCGAAAATCATCATTGCTGAAAGCGGTGAAGTAGACTGTGATCAGCTCCCCTGAGGTATTGAATACAGCTTGAGTCGCTGTAGGCAGCGGTTCCAACCAGGCTTCAGGTTGCGGCCGGCAGCTTCCCAGAAAAAGCCCAAGTATTAAACCAGCCGTTGGTAACAACCGGAGGTTTCCAACCCAGAACCGGCACCGTGATTTCGGTTTAGCGAACATTCAAACAGCGCAGGAGGACATTCCTGCGGTGAGGGCGGGCACGGTGCTCGAAGACATAGATACCCTGCCAGGTTCCCAACGACAGCTTCCCCTGATCCACCGGGATGCTCAAACTGGTCGCGGTCAAAATTGACCGCATGTGGGAGGGAGAATCATCCCTGCCCTCTAAAGTATGGCGATACCAGGATTGACCTTCTGGTACCAGGTGCTCCAAGAAAGCCTCCAGATCCTGGCGGGCGGTGGGATCATAACTTTCGCTCATCACCAGTGAAGCGCTGGTATGGGGGATGAACAGATGAACCATTCCCTCCTGGACCTGCCAATCATCCAAAGCAGATTGGACTTGAGCTGTGAAGGGGTACAATCCTTTTCCGTCCGTTGTGATTTCCAGAGTCTTCTTCAACCATTCCATTTACAACCTCCCACCGGATTGTACCGGAATTCCCGGCCTTAAACAAAAAGGGCAGCGATCTCTCGCTGCCCTTTGGACTGTTACTGCTGGATTAACTAGAAGACGCTTGCGGAATCATCGCCGAAGATATCATCGCTGTCGTCCGGCTCGGTGCTGAAAGAAGTGATGCTCTCACCCATGGTGGTCACATCCTGGGCCTGAGGACCCTTGTCACTCTCAACCACGTCGAATTCAACCCGCTGACCTTCGTCAAGCGTTTTGAAGCCACTTCCATTGATCGCACTATAATGCACGAAGACATCGCCTTCGCCATTATCGCGCTCAATGAATCCGTAGCCTTTTCCTGCGTTAAACCACTTCACAGTTCCGGTCTCACGCTCTGCCATAAATAAATCTCCTTCAACTAAATAGTGTTAACTCAGCAGGGCGTTCCCCCTCGTTTGAAACAAAAAAATTGCTCAAAAACGTACGTTCTGCTTCTGGACCTGACTTTAAGCCAGTCCCACTGAATTAATATAGCATGAAGGCCTAATCTCGTCAACGGGGGTATAAATTCAAAAAATCACTCTCCGGGAGGGCGCTGGAGGGTCTGGGAGGGTCCAAACAGGGATTCGATAAGGTATCCTGCTGGATTTTAAACCCATATTTACGGCGGAAAATTCCCCACTTCCATCTATAATACGAGTGGTCCTGATTTTCACAACCATTTATTGGAGCTGTAAATGACAGCTATTAGTACCCTTCTGCTTTATGCTGCTGGGGGCCTGGTCATCATACCCGGTCTGGCATTTTCCATTCTTTCTCTCCTTGAAGGTGAAAACCGGGCTGCATTTCGGGCAACCCTGGTCACCGTATCGATCGGAGGCCTGGTTTTAGCCACTACCCTGCTGGAGGTGCGGGGAGAGTGGTATGTCCTGACTGGCCTGGCATGCTTGCTGCTGCTGAGCTGGATCTTGTTCGTTCTTCCAATCGGAAAAGCCACCGCGGAGACTAACCTTCCAGCAAGCAGATACGATGAAAGGGAGATCATTTTTGCCAGAGCCCGCCTGGAACCCGGAACAGAAGAATATGAGAACTATTACCGCTCTCATCCCAAGCACAAAAAACCTGACGACCTGGCCCGAAACCAGCCAGGGCTGCTCTCTTCCCAGGCCAAATTCGCTGATCCATTCCAGAATGCCGCTGCAGCAGGGAGTTTCGCTTTAACGGAGGCCCTTCGCGATGCTGTCGACGGCCCGCAGGCACCGAAGACGATCGCAGGAGACTACAGCTCCTTTACCAGGTACGTCAAGAGATTAGCCCAATACTACGGCGCCCTGGAATGCGGGATCGCAGAACTCCAGGCTGAACATATCTATACCCATATCGGCCGGGGAAGCGGGAGATATGGGGATCCGGTCATCCTGGATCACAGCTACGCTATCGCCTTCACTGTGGAAATGGATCCCAAAATGACCCGGGCAGCTCCATATCTTCCGATCACCATGGAATCAGGAAAAGAATATGTCGAAGCTGCCCACGTGGCTGTCCAGCTGGCGGCTGCCATCCGGGAATTGGGATATCCAGCCCGGGCTCATATCGACGGGAACTACCGGATCGTCGCTCCCCTGATTGCCCGCGACGCCGGACTGGGTGAGATCGGGCGCATGGGTCTACTGATGACTCCCCGCCAGGGACCGCGTGTCCGTTTGGGGGTGGTGACAACGGATTTGCCGCTGAACCCGGACCGCTATATGCCGGAGAACAGTGTTCTGGATTTCTGTCAGATATGCAAAAAATGCGCTGTGAATTGTCCCAGCCAATCCATTCCACATGGAAAACGGGAGATCTCCAACGGGGTACGGCGCTGGAAGATCAACCCGGAAACCTGCTACCAGTATTGGACAATTGTAGGGTCTGACTGCGGCAGATGCATGGCTGTCTGCCCCTATTCCCATCCAGACAGCTGGGCTCATAATTTAGTCCGCTGGGGCATCCAGCGTTCGGGTTCCTTCAGGCGAGCTGCCCTGATCCTGGACGATTTTTTCTATGGGAAGCATCCTCCTTCAGCCAATCGGTTTTTCTTGTCAAAAAAAGCCCTTATCAATCCTGACATGTGATATAATTCACTAAATGTTTACCTAAAAGGTAAGGGTATCTGTGCTTCGCGTCAACCGAGAGACCGACTACGCCATCCGTATCATCCTCGCCCTGGCGGAATATTCACCAGATGAGATCGTTCCTAGCGCGCGAATCCGCGAGCAGATGGAGGTACCGAAATCCCTTTCCTTACAGATCATCTCTCGGCTGGCCAAACTCCAGCTCATCCATTCCTATCCCGGCAGGAACGGTGGAATCCAGTTAGCCCATGCCCCATCCCAAATCAGCTTACTGGATGTCATCAAAGCGATGGAAGGACCGCTGTCCCTGGCGGGCTGCCTGGACAACAACCAGGAATGCAGCCTGGCTCCGGGCTGTACCGTACAGCGGTATTGGATTGGCTTGCAAACCAGGATCGAAGAGGATTTGGCCTCAATCAATTTTCAAGAACTTCTAAAAAATCAGCTTCCAACCCCTTCTTCAGATGTACAATAGAGAGAGGACTTCATAAGAAATCTTCCCGCGAAAAGGGTATCATCAACAAAGTGAGGTGTTCATGGATCCTGTAATTTTATCCAGATGGCAATTCGCAATCACAACGATCTTCCATTTCTTCTTTGTTCCAGTCACACTAGGGTTAGCGCTCTTTGTGGCGATTCTGGAAACCAAGTACGTCACCAGTGGTGATGAGCTCTACAAGAAGATGGTCAAGTTCTGGAGCAAGATCTTCCTGATCAACTTTGCCGTTGGCGTGGTCACCGGAATTGTTCAGGAGTTCCATTTCGGACTAAACTGGTCAGGCTATGCCCGATTCATGGGTGATATCTTCGGCGCGCCGCTGGCTATTGAGGGTTTAATGGCTTTCTTCATGGAATCCACCTTCATCGGAGTTTGGATTTTTGGATGGGATAAGCTTTCAAAAGGTGCCCATGCAGCCGTTGCCTGGCTGGTCGCGATCGGATCCAATCTTTCTTCCTTGTGGATTCTGACCGCCAATTCCTTCATGCAGAATCCGGTTGGATATGCCATCCGTGATGGGCGAGCAGAGATGACTGACTTTTGGGCCTTGCTCGGAAATCCCAATGTCTGGCATCAGTTCCCTCATGTCACTGCAGCGGGCATCGCCATCGGCGGATTCCTGGTTCTGGCTTTCAGTGCCTGGCACCTGCTGCAGAACAAAGCCGAATCGAAAGAATTCTTCAAGCGTTCCTTTCGCTGGGCAGCTGTCTATGGGCTGATCGGGGCTTTGCTGGTGGGTCTGATCGGGCATGCGCAGGGTCAATTCCTGGCCAGATCCCAACCGCTGAAAGTAGCAGCTATGGAAGGCCACTGGGAATCTGAGACGCCAGCATCCTTCTCAGTGATCGCTGTAATCGACCAGAAGAACCAGCGGAATACTTTTGATGTCAAAGT
>JARROG010000039.1:0-11120 GCA_037384185.1 Anaerolineales bacterium
CACCTTGGTGATCGCCGCTGTCAGCGTCGTCTTCCCGTGGTCAATGTGTCCCATCGTTCCCACGTTCAGATGCGGTTTGTTTCGTTCAAATTTCTCTTTCGCCATATGTCTTCTCCTGACCTAAATAATGTCGCAATCTTGACTTTGCACCCAATGTTTTTAGGGGTTAGGCCCCTACAACAAGTTTTTTCGATAATTCCGCTGGCACTTTTGAATAATGATCGAACTCCATGGTAAACGCGCCCCGCCCCTTGGTGGCTGAACGCAGTTCGGTGGCATATCCAAACATCTCAGCGAGGGGAACCATGGCGCGTATTCCCTGCGTGCCGCCGGGATGGGCGTCCATGCCCTGCACATCGCCCCGACGGGCGTTAATCTGTCCAATTATATCACCCAGGAATTCTTCAGGGATGACAACCTCAACTTTCATGATCGGTTCCTGCAAAACAGGGGATCCTTTTTGAATGCCCTGCTTGAAGGCCATCGATCCAGCCATCTTGAATGCCAGGTCGCTTGAATCCACTTCATGAGAGGATCCGTCCACAAGGATGACCTTGACATCAGTGACAGGATAACCTGCCAGTACGCCGGATTCAGCCGCAGCCCGCACACCTTTTTCAACGGCTGAGATGTATTCTCGGGGAATTGCTCCTCCGCGGATCTTCTCCTCGAAGACAATCCCACTGCCATCTTTTCCGGGTTCAAGGTTGAGAACCACATGGCCGTACTGGCCGTGGCCCCCAGTCTGCTTGACATGGCGGTAATCCACATTCTCTACCCGGCGGGTGATGGACTCTTTATAAGCCACCCGCGGGCGGCCGACCCGGGCCTGAACCTTGAATTCACGCAGCATACGGTCTACCAGCACTTCCAAGTGCAGCTCACCCATCCCTGAGATCAAGGTCTGGCCGGTGTCGCCGTCCACCCTGACCTGGAAGGTGGGATCTTCTTCAGAAAGTTTCTGGAGAGCAGTAGCCAGCTTATCTTGATCCGCCCCAGTCTTGGGTTCGATGGCTACCATGATCACCGGGTCTGGGAATGAAATATTTTCCAGAATAATCGGCGAATCAGTCTCACAGAGTGTGTCGCCGGTAAAGCTTTCTTTTAAACCAAGCACCGCGGCGATATCGCCAGCTCCAGTCCGGCTGATGTCTTCTCTGCGGTCAGCGTACATGCGGATCAAGCGGCCAATGCGCTCCCGCTTGCCCTTCCCTGGGTTGAACACTGTGGTGCCTTGTTCGATGACACCAGAGTAAACCCGGAGGTAAGCCAGCCGGCCGACATAAGGATCGGTCACGATCTTGAACACCAGCGCGCTGAGCGGTTCCTCGTCATCCGGCTTGCGGGTGATGACCTCCTCGGTCTGTGGGTCAACGCCCTCAACGGGGGGGATATCCAGCGGGGAAGGCAGATATTCGACAACCGCGTCCAGAAGCGGCTGAACACCCGTGCTGATCAGCGAACTGCCGCACAGCACCGGGGTCAACTCATTGGCAATTACCGCGGCCCTGAGAGCCTTCTTGAGCTCCTCTTCGCTGATAATGACATCTTCGAGGTATTTCTTGGTCAATTCTTCGTCTGTCTCTGCAACGGATTCCACCAGCGTATGCCGGGCATCCTCGACTTCATCTGCCAGGTCCTCAGGGATATCGATCTCCACCGGAGACGAGCCCTGGTGATCTTCCCAAATATAAGCTTTGCGGGTGATCACATCCACGATTCCGCGGAATTTGTCCTCGACTCCAATAGGAACCTGCACGACCAGCGGATTCGCTCCCAGGCGCTCCTTGATCATATTCACGGTGCGCTGATAAGAAGCCCCAACCCGGTCCATTTTATTCACGAAACAGATCCGGGGAACTTGATAGAGATCTGCCTGGCGCCAGACGGTCTCGCTCTGCGGTTCTACGCCCTGGACCGCGTCAAAAACAACGACCCCTCCGTCAAGTACTCGAAGGGATCTCTGAACTTCTGCCGTAAAGTCAATATGGCCTGGGGTATCGATCAGGTTGATAAGATGCCGCTTCCAGACAGCTGATACAGCAGCAGAGACGATCGTGATTCCTCGCTCACGCTCCTGGTCCATCCAGTCGGTCACCGTTGTTCCATCATCGACAGAACCGATCTTATGCGTTTTCCCTGTGTAATAGAGAATACGCTCGGTCGTGGTGGTCTTCCCCGCGTCGATATGGGCGATGATACCAATATTGCGAAACTGCTCTAATTTGTATTTCCTGGCCATACTCTCCAATCAACAAACAAAAACTAAACCCGGAAGTGGGAAAATGCCCGGTTGGCCTTGGCCATGCGGTGGGCTTCTTCCTTCTTGCGGATTGCTGCGCCATCATTATTAACAGCGCTCAACAGCTCTTCTGCCAGGCATTGATCAAACGGCTGACCTTTGCGCGAGCGGGCTGCCTCCAGAAGCCAACGGGTGGCCAGCGTGAACTGGCGGTGGGTCGGTACTTCCATAGGGATCTGGTATGTGGCGCCGCCGATCCGGCGGGGCCGCACTTCCATGCGTGGTGATGCATTCTGCATCGCTTGCTCAAATAATTCGACCGGGTCTTTTCCGGTCTTCTCGGCCATAATATCAAAGGCCCCGTACACGAGATTTGCAGCAACTTTCTTCTTGCCGCTTTTCAAGACATGATTGATGAATGTCTGCACTTTGACGCTATTGTAGCGGACATCCGGTTCAATCTTTCTCCTCTCAGCTTTTCTCCGTCTCATATCATAATCTCCATCAAATTAGGTTGCTGCCTGTCGAAAACGGGCAAGCTTAGGGGGCTTTGGTCCCGTATTTTGAACGACCCTGCTTTCGGTCATCTACACCGCTGGAGTCCAGCGTACCGCGGACGATGTGGTAGCGCACACCAGGGAGGTCTTTGACACGGCCGCCGCGAACCAGCACAACGGAGTGTTCCTGCAGGCCGTGCCCTTCTCCAGGAATATAGGCTGTCACCTCAATGCCGTTGGTCAGGCGCACACGGGCAATTTTCCGCAGCGCTGAGTTCGGCTTCTTAGGGGTCATGGTGCGCACAATGGTGCACACACCCCGCTTCTGAGGGGCACCCTTGTCCTGTCGGATCCTGCGCTGCTTCATGGTATTGAATGTGTAGCGCAGGGCGGGTGCTTTGCTCTTGGTTTTTTTGTCTGTGCGTCCTTTGCGGACTAACTGATTAATTGTTGGCACATTCGCCTCCGTATAAATCCTGTTCTCTTTTTCAAATATCAAGGCCATCGATTTTGCTAGATGGCCTTGGATCACTCATAACCCGCTATTCAATCGTTCGCTTCCGCCCTGGTAAACCAGGGGCAACGACTAAGCATTTTAGCACGCCCAATAATGAGCGTCAAGCCAGTCTATTACTCTCGCTATTTCAACTAGTCATTTCCGCTGGTTACTTTCAGCGGTTGCCCAGTCCCAGCAGCCCCGTGCTCATGCGCGGGATCTGGGATCTGGAGTCCTCCTTGCCGAAGCTGATAATTTCACCCTCTTCTGTGACGGCTTCAATTGAGAGGCCCAAGCTTTGCATTTCCTTTACCAGCACCCGGAAGGATGCCGGAATGCCAATCTCCTCAATGGGTTCTCCCTTGACAATCGCCTCATAAGCCTGAACCCGTCCAACCACGTCATCAGACTTGACAGTCAGCATCTCCTGAAGGGTATGGGCAGCTCCGTAGGCTTCCAGGGCCCAGACTTCCATCTCACCAAAGCGCTGGCCGCCAAACTGGGCTTTACCACCCAGCGGCTGTTGAGACACCAGACTGTACGGCCCAGTTGACCGAGCATGGACCTTATCCTCTACCAGGTGGTGCAGCTTGAGGATATTCATCACACCGACCGTGACCGGGTTATGGTAGGCTTTGCCGGTCTTTCCGTCAAAGACGACCTGCTTGCCGAACAGCGGAAGGGGAACGCCTTTTTCGTCCACCAGCTTGTGAGCTTCCTCGCGAAGCTCCGCCAGGCTGAGATCATCTACTTTAATGGAATCATCACCGCTGACATCATCGATCCACAACTTCAAACAAGCGATCACTGCCCGTTCGTCCTGGGCATCCCGCTCAGAGCTGGGAATCTCTTTATCCTCAAAGAATAGGATCTGGTCAGGATCATACCCCTGGTCCTTGAGCCATTCTGTCAGCACAGAGCGCCTGGCATAGGTCTCATCTGAAACCAGCTTATAGACATCATACTCGCGCTCACCAAGCCAATGCTCCAGGTAGAGACGCCTGGCTTCGTTATTATCGAACAGGTCAGAAGATTCATAATCGAATCCTTCCAGCCACTCCCAGGCCTTTTCTTCTGCATCTTTCCAAGCCTTATCGATCATCCAGGTCCGGGCCAATTCAGCTTCAATCTCGCTTTCTTGGGCGCCGTCAAAGACTGGCGTCACTGCCCGGAATCCTAACTTGGTAGCAGCCCATCCAAGGTGCGCTTCCAGCACCTGGCCAATGTTCATACGGCCTGGAACCCCAGTGGGAGAGAGCAGCATGTCCACCGGTGTGCCGTCTTCCAGATAAGGCATATCCTCGACGGGAACGACTGTGGAAACCACACCTTTGTTCCCGTGCCGGCCAGCGATCTTATCACCCGCTGTGATGCGGCGCTTCTGGGCAACAAATACCCTGACCATCTTTTCCACACCCGCGGACAGGTCAGCATTATCCTCTCTGGTGAACACATTGACTTCGATGACCTTACCCCGCTCGCCATGAGGCATACGCAGAGAAGTATCCCGGACGTCTCGCGATTTTTCGCCGAAGATCGCCCGCAGCAGCCGCTCTTCCGGGGAAAGCTCTTTTTCACCTTTCGGAGAGATCTTCCCCACCAGGATGTCGTTGGGACCAACCTCGGCGCCCACACGGATGATGCCGGTCTCATCGAGATCCTTCAAGGATTCCTCGCCGACATTCGGGATATCCCGGGTGATCTCTTCCGGTCCTAGCCGCGTGTCGCGGGATTCGACCTCGTGCTCCTCGATATGAATCGAGGTATAGACATCGTTCTGGGCCAAATGCTCAGATATCACCACCGAGTCCTCAAAGTTAGCGCCTTCCCAGGACAGGAAAGCCACGGTCACATTCTGACCCAGGGCCAGATTGCCCTCCACCGTGGATGAGGAATCCGCAATCACATCACCTTTTTTGACAAGCTGACTCTTTCTGACAATCGGCCGCTGGTCAATGCAGGTACTCTGATTGGAGCGTTCGTATTTCCAGAGTTTATATTCCTTGGTCTCATTCTGCTTGTTGCGAATGGTGATCCTGTCTCCAACCACCGAAACCACTTCGCCGTCCTCATCAGCCAGCAGAACCTGTCCGGAATCCAGTGCGGCTGGTTTTTCCATACCGGTGGAAACGCGGGGGATCTCCGGGCACAGCAGAGGGACACCCTGAGCTTGCATGTTGGAGCCCATCAGGGCCCGGTTGGCGTCATCATGTGACAGGAAGGGGATCAAGGCAGCGCTGATACCCACAATCTGGTTGGGAGCCACGTCAATATAATCGATATCAGCCGGCTTCACAAACAGGAAATCAGAGTGGTGCCGGGCAGAGACCCGGTCTTTGACAAATTCAAAATGCTCGTTGATCTCCGCGTTCGCCTGGGCGATCACAAAGCGGTCTTCCGCGTCAGCAGCCAGATATTCAACCTCTTCGGAAATATAAGGAGTAACCAATACTTCCTCGAGCTTGGCTTTTTTGAAGGCTGCAACCATCTTGTCAGTGATGCGCTCCCCACTCTTTGCGATTACTTTTTCGCTGGAAGGATCGATCACATCTTCACGCAGCTGAGCATTTTCGATCTCAGGATCATTAGGCGATACAGCGTTGCGGACTTTGCGATACGGCGTTTCAATAAACCCGTAATCGTTGACCCGGGCATAGGATGCAAACCGCCCGATCAACCCGATGTTAGGGCCTTCCGGGGTCTCGATAGGACAGATCCGTCCGTAGTGGGATTGGTGCACGTCGCGGACGTCAAAACCTGCCCGCTGACGATGAAGCCCCCCAGGCCCCAAGGCGGATAGGGTGCGTTTATGGCGCAGCTCTGAGAGCGGATTGGTTTGGTCCATGAACTGCGACAGCTGGCTTGATCCAAAGAATTCCCGCAAGGACGCTACCACTGGCCTAATGTTGACCAGGGTAACAGGGGACATCTTCTTTTTGCCGCGGATGGACATCCTCTCCCGGATAACGCGCTCCATGCGCCGAACGCCAACCCGGAGTTTATTCTGGATCAGCTCGTCCACGGTCTTAATGCGGCGGTTGCCCAGATGATCGATGTCGTCCGGGTCTGCCATATTGTTGTTGATCTCGATCATGCGGCGGATCAAATAATAGATGTCCCATTTGGTAATGGTCAAATGGTCAATAGGAACCTTGCCGCCGAGGTCATATTTCTGATTGAGTTTGTAGCGCCCTACCCGCTCTAGATTGTAACGTCGATCATTGAAGAGCTGGTCTTCCAGGAATTCCCGGGCGTTTTCAACAGTCGCGGGATCTCCAGGTCGCATGCGTTTGAAAAAGTCGATCAAGGCCATCTCGCCGATGGTCATTCCCTCCGGGATATCCCAGTCCGGCTCCTGTGCAAAACAGGCCGGGATGAACATGCGATCCGGATTAGTATCGATGTCATCGAAAAGGGCGATCAACTCTTCATCCGAACCGGTCTTGATGGGGGATTCTTTCAAACCATCATCCACGGCAGCCAAAGCCCGCAGGAAAATCGTCACTGGGATCGTCCGCTGGCGATTGAAGCGGATGGTCAGGTACCCGGTCTTGCGGGTCTCGAACTCCATCCAGGCTCCCCGGTCAGGGATCAATTTGGAAACTGCCAGGCGCCTGCCGGTTGTCCGATCAACCTCAGCCTCAAAATAAACACCCGGAGAGCGGATCAGCTGGGATACAACCACCCGCTCGGTGCCGTTGATAATAAATGTGCCTTTATCAGTCATCTCCGGGAATTCACCCATGAAGATTTCCTGCTTGATGGGTTCGGGCACCTTCGGTCCTGCTAAGAGCACGGATACATATAATGCTGAAGCATAGGTAAGATCGCGCTCAACACATTCCTGGACAGTGTATTCTGGATCCTCAAAGCGGTAATCCAAACCCCACTGCTCCGCTTCCGGTGTCCTGCTGGGAAAATAAAGCTTCATCTTCCCGTTATAGGATTCAATCGGAGAGATCTCGTGGAATAATTCCTCAACCCCCTTTTCCTTCAAGCGCTTGAAGGAATCCAATTGCACTTTGATTAGGGGAGGCAGCGGATACCGGTAACTGATTCGTGCGTAACTTTTGGCTTTATCTTCTTGAGCCATAGAGTGTCCCTCTTCCTTTTCTACTTGACCAAACTGGCCTAGTGCGGTTACTATACGCGTTAAGATGTCCTGGTCCTGAACCAGGGCAATCAAAAACCTGATCCTTAAATCTAAATATGGATACCGTTTTTGAAACGAGTATCCCCTGAGTTCGATTTTAACCCAGACACACAATTATATAAAATACTCAGAAGTCGGTCAAGGCCAACGGATAATATTGGTCAGCCCATTTCAGATCTGCTCCCAGAAGGAAAATTCACAAAAAAATGGAATACAAATCGGGTTTTATCGCAGTCATGGGGCGGCCGAATGTAGGCAAATCAACCCTGCTGAATCGCTTGCTGGGCCAGACCATCGCCGCAGTCTCCCCCAAACCGCAAACAACCCGGCTGCAGCAGCTGGGTATCCTGACCCTGCCGCAAGCTCAGTTGGTGTTCATTGACACCCCTGGGCTGCATCGACCGCACCACAAGCTGGGTGAGTTTATGAACCAGGACGCGCGGCAAGCCCTGGAGGGTGCCGATCTGGCTCTGCTGATGTTGGACGCCAGCGATCCGCCCGAAGAAGAGGACCAGCTGTTCGGGGAAGCCCTCCATGAGCTGGAATCCCCTCCCCCTACCCTGCTTGTCCTCAACAAGCTGGACCGTGTCAACGCTGAGCAGCTGGAAGAGCGCAAAGAACAGTACCAGGCACTGCTCCCTACGGCAGAACTGATCCCAATATCCGCTGCTACCGGAGAGAATCTGGACCAATTGAAAGCGCGGGTGATCGACAATCTTCCCGAAGGGCCGCAGCTTTACCCCGAAGACCAGGTCACGGATCTCTACGAGCGTGAAATTGCCGCTGACCTGATCCGGGCAGCTGCCATGAACCTGCTCCAGGAAGAGCTGCCCCACGTCATCGCGATCCGGATCGATGAATACCAGGAACGCGATAACGGGAATGCCTATATCGAAGCCACGATCTTCGTAGAGCGGGATTCCCAAAAAGGCATTTTGATCGGCGAAGGTGGAAGCATGATCAAAGCCATCGGTACAGCTGCCCGCAAGGAAATTGAGGCAATGAGCGGCAGGGGTGTGTTTTTACGGCTGCGGGTAAAAGTGAAAAAGAATTGGCGCAACGATCCCAACGCTCTGCGCCTGTTTGGCTTCAAGAAATAAGATCGCTATTCTCGAGTAACATTGAAGTCGACCTCCAGCTCAGACCGGTTGCCAGCCTGATCCCTGGCAGTCACCAGTAAATGATGCTCTCCCAGCTCCAAGGGCCAGAGCGTCAGGAAGGGCTCTACCTTGCGAGACGCCAGCTGCTGTCCATCCATGCGGAACACAACCTGATCGATCTCCGAGCTGTTTTGGAACTGCACCTCAAGCAGCAAATCCTTTCCACTCTGGTAAGAAATATTTCCGGTCAGATCCGTGACCAGGATAATCTCCGGGGGAGTATTGTCGACAGATACCAGCAGTGACGTTTTCTCAATTTCCTGACCTGTTTTGATCAGCACCAACTGCAGAGCATAAATGCCTTCCTCCAAGCCGCTGGTATCCCAGGTGCCCAGATAACCGCCATTTACCGGTGAGCGCAGTTCTTCCCCGATCTGCAGCCAGGAATGGGGGTTCAAACCAGCGCCAAACTGCAGTCGGGCTGTGAGGAAATCCTCCTCTGGGATCGATCCTGTGATCCAAACCCGATCCCGCACGAACGAGAGATTCTCAGGTGAGATCAATTCCAGGCCGTCCGGTTGGGGATCAGGAGCCTGCAAGTCATAAAGCGTTGGCGGTCTGGGTAAATTTGTCTCCGCCGCCCATGTCTGAGCTTTCGGGGGAATCTTCAGGAATATCTTTTCCTCAATCCTGTCTGCTGGTGTAAACACCGATGCCAGCAGTCCGGTCTCCCTGTTGACTTCCAGTGCTTGATAGAGCGTATCGGCCACCAGCGGCTCGATGCTGCCCGGATTTTCTCGCATCCCCGACACCCGCCCGGCCGCGGGGAGAAAAAAATGATAACAGCGCGTGAAACCAACGGTCCAGAAAGAAGATCCATCAGGGACATATCCAAGTTTCACCCCAGCCGGCTTTCCAATGCGGTAGAACTCTCTGGCCTGCGGATCCAGCCAGGCTGTAGAATCGCTCAATGTCTGGACTGCCAGGTAAGCTAGCTCTTCACTGATGATCTTCCTTTCTTCCAGGGGAGCAGCCATCTGGTACTCCATGCCGCCTGTGTCCTCAATCCGCAGTACGGTCAGTGGTTGAAATTCCAATGTTGAGATTCCGGACGCCCGTCCTGCCAGAACACCATGGTTGGCAAAGACACCATATCCCTGGAGCACATCCAGCATCTTCAGGTCAGGGCTTTCTGGAAAGACCGGACAGTCCTGACAGCCGGCTTCTTCCAGTGAAAAACCGAATTGTGACAGGGTGCTCCGCAGCCTGCCTCTGCCCTGGATCGTGAGTGATTGCCTGGCAGGTGACAGCAGGTCATTCACCAGGGCAGTTCGAATGCTTACGGGACCGAGATACTCACAATCTCCGCTGCATCCAGGATGCAGGGTATCGCTGTCAGCCTCATTCTCAGCCAGGGGGATGTCCCAGACCAGCGAAGCGGGCTCAAACCCCTGGGTGAAGTCATTCAAATAAATGAAAGGAGTAACCAGTGAACCCGGGTTACGGGGCTGATCTACAGTGAGATTCTGCCCGGCAGAGCTCAAGCCTGCCAGGCCGATGAGTTCTCCGCGGATCGGATCCAGCATCGCCAGATCGATCTCCAGCACGGTATCTGAGTTCAACACAGGGCCGCTGTATTTTGGCAGCAGGCGGCCAGCCGCACAACCGGAAGCGAGGTCAGGTTGGCTTCCTCGCACACGTTCCGCCATGATGTCCAGGGTGCACTTCAACTCATCCTGGAGCTGGCTGTCAATAGTAGACACGATCAGGAAACCACCCCGAAGCAAGCGTTCAACAGGAATGGACCGGGCAGCTTCTTGGACAATCAGATCAAGATAGGCAGGCTGAGGAGGACTCCCAGCTGGATCTGAATCTGCATATACCAGCTTTTCGCGGGCAGCACTGACAGCCTGATTGCTGGTGATGAAACCCGCAGCAGCCATCTTATCCAGGACTGCTGCTTGGTTTTCACGAGCTGCAGGGGCAGCATCAAGGGGATTCAACGCCGGAAATGCTCCCACAGCAGCCATCATGGCACTTTCACTGAGATCAAGTTCTGACAGATCCTTTCCGAAATAATATTTGGCTGCCTGGGCTGCGCCGTAAATCGAATTCCCGTAATAAGCGCTGTTCAAATACCACTCCAGCACCTTTTTCCGCCCGTAGCGGGCAACGACCTGACTGGAGAGCAGATGTCGGCGGATCTCTCGAAACGGGTGATCAGTTTCCTGCCACAGCAACAGTTCATCCACCAGGATCTCCGGGATCGGATCTGGGCTGGAGTCCAACAAGCCAGGAAGGAAACCTTCCGGCCGCTCCAGATAGTCCGGGTCCAGGGCAGCCACAGTGGCCAGGATCAGCGGTTCAGGTACCTCACTGAAGAAAAATAAGCTTCCATCGGTGATAGGAGTATAGCGGCGGACAGGAATCTTCTGATTCTCAAAACGCCAAAGTTCATTTTGCCCCGATCGATCGACGATTCGGGTCGGAATCAGCAGCGACCCAGCAGCTGGATCAAGAAGTGTCTCCAGTGTTTCCGGTGCAGGCAAGTCCCTGGTCACTTGCGCATATCGCTCCACACCTAAAATCACTCCCACAGCGGTTCCCAGGCTGAGCAGCGCCGCGGCGGTGA
>JARROG010000040.1:0-710 GCA_037384185.1 Anaerolineales bacterium
CTGCAGATGATCTCCGTACGCCTGCCATCTGCGTCCAGCTGACGGGTGACCGCTCCTTCCACTTCGTCATCAAAGCTGGGCCAGCCGCAGCCGGCATCGAATTTATCAACGGAGCGGTACAGCAGGGCATCACAGCGCTTACAATGATAGCTGCCCTTTTCAAAGAACTGGTCAAATTTTCCACTAAAGGGTCGTTCAGTTCCCTTATGAAGGATGACCCGTTCTTCTTCAGGAGTGAGATTCCGATATTCTTTTTCCATGTTCGATCCTTGAAATTGTCTGTAAATTTGCTTGATCAGCTTCTCGCTGATGCTTATCAAAACCAGTACTGGTAACTTGAGTCTACTTAATGTGTACCTGCAGTATTAAGACCGATCAAATGTTGGATTTCTTACCTTTCCAGGCAGGCCTGGACCCAAGTCCGCATGTTTCTCCTGGAGGATATTTATTCGAAACCGGCTTAAGGCAGGAGGAGTTGAAGGAGGAAGATTCCCAGACCCAGGCCAACAGCCCAAAGACCATTTCCCCAGGTGATATTCATGATTTTTGGCTCAGGACGGAATTTGCTTCTGGCCAGCAGTCCAATCCCGCTGGAAATGACCAGCGCCAGGATGAATGCCAAGACCAGCGGGATCAGGTTTTCCAGAGCTGCAGCAGGGGAACGAAATATAGAGATCAAGGCTCGGAAGATCATCAAGAATGCCAGACCA
>JARROG010000040.1:749-10067 GCA_037384185.1 Anaerolineales bacterium
GGACAAATAGTCCCCCAAAAGAGCTGTCCGGCGTAACCAGATCAGTAGATAAGATCCAGCTGATCAGAATGATTGCCAGGAGGATGAAAACAACACCCAGGGCAATCAGCAGCCAACTGGGGATCCCCCAGGTGACCAGCCAGCGGGCATCGCTCCCAGCTGACAGTAAACCCAGTGACAAGTTTACGCCCTCCTGAACCAGCGCTACTGGACCCCAGAGTGTAAAAGGCACTAGAGCAGGTCGAATGACTTTCCACAGCAGCAGGGTGCAGACAACTCCACACAGGAGATTCAATCCTGGACCAGCTGCCGTGGTAATTCCCATTGCGCGCAAGGGAAGGGCTTGCACTCCCAAGATCCGGGAGTTTCCAAATGGATCTATGTGGATTGATACGTTTGCTGTGCCGAAATAGCGGTGAGCTAGAAAATGACCCAATTCATGGACCATTTCGCCCAACAGAAACGCAAATGTAAAGCTGCCTGCCAAGAATATGATTATCTGTAATCTGCTTTGATCCCGGGCCATAATCGAAGCTTTCCCTCACTAGATCATTCAGGTTCACTCAGCTTTCCAGAGATCGTCCGAACAGCCCGGGCGATGCCCTCTTCCTGGCGAAGTTCCCTGCCAATCTTCTGGGCTTGATGCCGAAAATGCTCATTCCCGATTCCCTGCTGAATCATATGGCACAAGCGCTCCGTCGTGAGCTTTGCAAGAACGACCGGTTCTGGACCGGCGCCCAAATCCGCAATCCGCTCACCCCAGAACTTCTGGTCGAACCCTACCGGCACCGCACAGGAAGGCACTCCCGCCCGCAGTCCAAACCCTGTAGTTCCTGACCCTCCATGATGGATCACCATGGCCATTTTGGGAAACAGCCAGTCGTACGGAGCGTAGTCAAGGAGGTAGATATCCTCTGGCAAGTTGATGCTTCCCAGTCCAGCCCAACCGGAGTGCAGAACAGCTCGCTGTCCACTGCGCTTTATCGCCAGGAGGATGGTCTCCGTTATCTGGGCTGGATCTTTGATGGGATTGCTTCCGAAACCGATGAAAATTGGCGCCTTACCCCGGGCCAGGAATTCCTCCAGGGACAGCGGGGGCTTCCAGGATGGATCCTCCGGGAACCAGTATCCAGTAATCTGAACGCGCTGATCCCATTCGGGAGGCCTGTGGACCACCTTGGAACTGAAGCCATTGAGCACAAGCCAGTCATGCGAAAAATAATCTACGCGAGATAATCTCGGTAAACCCAATTCCTCTTCCCGCCAGCGGTTGATCCCGGCACCGAACAGACTCCAGGCTGCGATCTCCGCCAGGGAATATGTCAGTTTGTTAAAACCAGGAACGGGGAAAGCCGGAAAACCTAACATTGGGAACTGGCCGGTGGGCACCAGAGGGATCACAGCGGCCAGAACCATCGGGATGTCCGCTTTTTCGGCCAGGTCGCGGCCGAACATGCCACCCGGCAGTTGGTTGATAATCATGTCAGTTTCCAGCAGGGAGGTTGCGGATAATGCCTTTGTGTATTCCTTGGTCAGAGACCCGAAGGACCGAGCCATACTGAAGATATTCGTCCCCCCCTGCGCTACCAAGGATCGGGGGTCTCCCGGGATGAGGTGAAAATCCAACCCCAATTCAACCGCTCGCTGTTGGAAGATCTGGAAGCTGGCGAATCGCACCTGATAGCCAGCGTCTTTCAAGCCTTTTCCCAAAGCCAAATAGGGAAGGACATCGCCGGTCGATCCCAAAGCCAACATGGTGAGATGCATTGTGATTTGTCCTTAATAGGGTTTCTGGAGGTTAGCTTTCTTCCGTTTTCTCCACTGTAGTTCCGGTTTCACCTGGTTGCCCTCTGAAGGGTTGAACTGCTTCCCTTTGACCAGCTGATTCCCTGGTACCCTGGGGCAGTCAAGATTGCGGTTCCGTCCAGTGGTGCTTGGAACAGATTGAAAGACCCACGATATCTTCTTGATCACCGTGGGTCTCCTAAATCAATAATTGGTTCTTATTAACTGGATACTTCTTGGAAAACTTATCCCGCCGGGATAAGTTTGGTACATAAGGCCGGAGGCAGAAGGATCCTTCGCTGGTTCTCTTCCCAGCTGCTGTCAGCTGGGATTCGTTCTGTATCATTTTTATTTACCAGAGGCTGTCCGCCGCACCTGCTCTGGTGTCTGGTTTAGCGAATCCAGGGCAGCAAAGCGCCTGTGCGAGCCTGATAGCTTTCGTATTCCTCACCAAATGATTCCAGGAGCTGGGCCTCCTCTTCCGGGATCACCAGCAGCCGGAAGGCCAATACACCCAACACCGTGAAAACCAGAATCAGCCAATTTTCCAGGATCAAACTGAACGAAAAAAGGCCAAGCAAAGCCCCGGCATAAAGTGGATGGCGGACCAGGCGGTAGGGACCGCTGACGATCAGCTCTTGAGATTCTCCAGTTGGCACCTTTCCGGAGATATTATCTCCCAATGCCCTGAACACCCACCAGATCCAGATCAGGCAAACCAGAGCGAGAACAACGCCCAGAGTTCTGACCCAGAAGGGCAAGGCCATCCTTGACCAACCCATTAACTGGGGAAAGAATAACTCCAAAATAAAAATAGCTAGTAGCGCAAATCCGACCAGCAGCTGGAGCAGAACAGATGGCATGCCATCTCCCTGAGGGGCGGCAGATTCCCCTTCCTTGCTTTTTTTGTTTCTATACAATCCAGATAGTAAAAAAGCGCACCCTAAAATCACCAGGACGATCAAACGGAACAGCGTTTCAACCTTCATGTTTCCTCCTCTTATCCATTTAATTCTACCAGTTATTGAATCAACTTGATTCGATATGGGAGTCGTTCTACTGGATGACACCGGTAAACGCGAGCTGTCCTAAACGGCAGAGGGGCGATCCTGGCTGTATGCCTGATGTTCCCACAGCAGTCAGCCCGGGATTCTGCATCCCAGCGAAAGAGCTGCCTGGCTTTCGACAACACATCAGGGGAGAGTTCCTCGAATACCAGCTCCAGCTTTTAATAGGACACCGGGGTTTGGGGGACCCTAATTTACCCTTTCCTTCTGGTTCTTATTTAGATTTGAAAAGGCTGGCAGCCAGCTGCTGAAGAGCTTGCTCAAGGACTGAATGGTCCTCTGTTTCTTTTGATTTGTCTTCGGTTTTGGGAGGTTTCCGAGGCACACCACGGTCTTTCCCCGGAGCGTTGACCACTTTTTGAATCTCCCCGTAATCCAGCCAGATCAGGTCGCAGTGGTGGCAGGTATCAATGACAATATTGCCAGGTCCGTTGTATTGGAAGGTCTCCATCTCCCTCTCACAAACAGGACAGAAGGTTCTCCTCTCCAGTTCTGCAGGGTCAAATCTGCTGTACGGTTCCGGGGGTTGTTTGGTCCTGGAGCGTCGAAATTCGATCGCCTCCCGGAACGCCGTACGATTAAAGAGCAGACCCTGACAGGTTGGGCATTGATAGCCGCGGAAAAAATCTGCATAAGTGACCAGGTTGAGGAGCTCCCGGCAGAGCGGGCAGTGGATGCCTTCGGGATTTTCTCCTAAAACGCGCAAACCCTGGCTGTCCTGGTCCGGAAAATGATAACTACCACAGTATTCACAGTGATAATAGTCGCGTGCCCGAAAGAGCGTCATCGGCGCACCGCAGTGGGGACAGTTCATAGGTCTCCTCTCAGCAGCCAGTTAATCCGATCCAGAGAGAACAGGTAATGGAAGATGACCAGCACAGCAAAGAGAATACCGATCCACTGAAATCCAGCATCCAGGTACGCCCAGCTTGCCAGCCCGAAGAATATCAGCTCCAGTACGAATCGTGTGCTGCCGGCAATAGGGACGGGGGCTTTTCCCGATCTGCTGGGATCAGCCGGTACAGCGAAAATTCCCCAGATGGCCGCTGCACCGATCGGCAGGAACACTGCCAGGAGAATTCCCAGCCAACCGTCCTTTAAAGTGAATCCCCAATAGCCGTAAGCGAATAAAGCGCTTAGTTCAAGAATAAATCGAAGGGTCAGATTTAATGGGTGAGATCCCATTTCCAGTCCTTGTGATTGATGGATTCGACACAACCATCATTTTAACCTAAATTGGCATCCCCTCTTCACAATTGGAAAAGTCTTTTCGGCTTTCAAGCTGGAAAATGAAGCGTGCATATCCTCAGCACAAATGCCCACCCGGAGACACGCTTAAACCAGAAAACGCTGGACAGTAAAGGATGGAAGAAGAAGCTTATCCAAACTGTCCAGCGTTTAGCGACTGTTAGTTAAGACATTCGGCGGCTTAGACCGGTGCCAGGGTCCCCGCGAAGATGATCCAGGCCAGGATTGTTTTTGCAGCCAGGCTGAGTACGATGTACATCCGCTCCCCAAACAGATAGTCCTTCCAGGGGCCAACCTTTTTGTACTGCAGCACCATGTTGACGGCAAAGATGTTGAAGAACACGAACAGGGTGGGGTTGATGATATACACGAAGGTGGGTGGTTTCGCATCTCCACTGACAGAGACAAAGAAATACAGGAAGATCACGATCCAGGGGAAAATCCCGGCGATGCTCCCATAGATGAAGGATGCCCAGTTCGTTTTCTCGGTGTAGCGGTTGTGGTACTCCATCATGATCCCGAACAAGTTCATCATGGCGTTGATGCCGAAGATCAAGATTACTGCACCCAGATCAACCACACCGGAAAGCATTCCAATCAGGACGATCATCAGGGAAGAACTCAAGGCATACTCGTAGAAGCGGGTCGGGTTCATTCCTTTTTTGAGATTGGCAATATATTTCTTGTTGCCCACAGTGGCTAAATAAAAATGGGCTACAGCTGAGATCAGCAGGAAGGCTGCGACTGCCGGACCGAACCGCAGTTCATAAAAAACTTTGGGGTCAGGTGCCAGAGTGCGGGTTTCCGTGTTAAACGCCAGGAAATTGGAGTAGATCTTATAGGTAGTGTCATTGCTGAGAACGATCATCAGGATCCCCTGCAGTAGATGCAGAAAACCCATGATCAAATTGAAGCGAGTCAATTTCTTGAACTTCACTTCCTGGGTAAGAGGGGTAGATTCTGTTGCACTGGCCATATTTTCTCCTTGTCGAGATAAACAATATTTGTACTATATATTTACAATATCTGTGCAAATTATAGCTTAAAATGGGGTCTTGTCAAGACCAAATTGAAAATTCAGATGGAAATCAAGCGGGGGGAAGGTAGTCTTTGAATTCTTTTTTGATGCGGTTCTTGCTCAGCCCCATTTGTTTCAGGCTGTAGCGGTGCTTGCTCTTGAAGGATTTTGCCTTTTCCGCCTCGGCATGAAGGACTTCCTGGAAGGAGGGACTGATCTCAAGTCCGAACTGCCGGTAGATCTTCTCGATTGTGCCCTGGGGATCAGATACCAGATCCCGATATTGGACCCGGATATACTGGTCTGGCGGAAGACTCTTCAAGTATTGATGGGGGTAGGCATACCAGTGTTTCCCCTGCTCGATCACGGTTTCCTGGAGATTGTACTCCTCTTCAGGATCGCCGTAGGTGCGGCAGTGATACGAGAATAAGGAAATCGAAGAAGGGATGGTCTGCAGGGGATTACGGACCAGGTTGATGAACTTTGCATCCGGAAACTGGTGGTGCAGGGTTCTAACTTTGGGAGAATTGCCGGGGTCTTTGGACAGGTATCTCTTCCCGTTGTGGGCGTAGGTGTGCTTTTTAAGGATCTCCCGATAATAGGTCATGTCGCGTTCTTTGACATCATCGGGCACCTGGTCATCATAATAGATATAATCCCGGACCAATTTTGGGAACGGGAAGAAGGCCAGCAGGTGATAGGATGACCAGATCTGGAACAATACCTGCCCATCCTCCTCGGGCTCGAACAAGCCGATCTTGTGGATGTGGGCTTCTCTTTCCACAAGTTTGTGGAACAAGTTGAAAACCCGGCGGGCAGGGTTGCCAAGGGCATGATTGATCCTCATCAACCAGCTGTAAAACTTTCTACCCACCACAGAGGGTGCCAGATAGAGCTCCCAGCTGGTGAAGCTGGTGGATTGATCGTCTTTGGCTAACAGGCGGTGCAATAATGTGGTCCCGGAGCGGAAATTCCCCACAATGAAAATCGGCTCTTTCACTTCCTGTTGTTGATGGTCGGGATAAAAGAGGTTGTCCATCAGATAGGCAAACCGGATGCCCAGCAGCCAAACCGGCCAGAACAAGAAGATGAACAGGTTGATTAAAAATCTTTTCAGGGTCAGTCGGGCAGGTGTGCCTTCGGATTTAAAGAAGGCATACTTGATGGTTTCCAGATATAACTTCAGGTTAAATCTCATAACATATCTACTGCTGCCTGCACGTTTTCCTCGACCTCAGGATGGAATTCTAGAAATTCCCTAGAAGTATAGCACTGTTATACCCAGAAAGCAAAAAGCCCCTTCCGGCGTTGTTATGTCATTCCCCCTCCTTGTCAAACCATGGCCTTCCTGTATAATGAGGACCAACAGGAATAAATAAAGATGCAAGCGGAGACATATCCCTGCCCTGTCCACCCAGAGAGTCCCCGGCCGGTGAAAGGGGATTGGTTCAGGAAGGAGATTTCCCCTCCGCAACCTGACCGGAAACCCATTCCGTTCAGGTCATCGCTTCCCAAGAGGCAGCCCCTGCCAGAAGGGAGACGGTCTGCCCGTTAGCGCAGAGAGAACAAGGCCGCTCTTGCGGCAAATGCAGGTGGCACCACGAACGCCCCTTCGTCCTGCTGACGGGGGGATGTTTTTATTTAGGCAGCAAAGGAGCAAGTCAATGTTAGATATTCAATTATTCCGCGACGAACCTGAGAAAGTCCGGGAAGGCCTGGCCAAGCGCCAGCTGGACACCGCGGTTGTCGACCAGGTAATTGAGATGGATCAGCAACGGCGGGAATTGATCCAAAAAGTTGAGGCGATGCGGGCGGAAAAAAATACATCATCGAAAGAGATCGGACAGATCAGAAATCCCAAAGACCGCGAACAGAAAATTGCCGCCATGCGCATTCTGGGTGATAAGCTCGACAGCGCAGAAACCGAGCTGAGCGAGCTCGAACCAAAACTGGAAGCCTTACTGGCCACCCTCCCTAATCTTCCAGATCCGCGGGTACCACTCGGCGCGGATGAGAGTGAAAATGTGGTCCAGAAGACCGTTGGGGACCTGCCAGAATTTGATTTTGAGCCCAAAGCTCACTGGGACCTGGGGCCAGAGTTAGGTATTCTGGATTTTGAGCGGGGAGTGAAGCTTTCAGGCACGCGCTTCTACGTTTTGAATGGAGCGGGCGCCCGCCTGCAGCGAGCCCTAGTGAGCTTCATGCTCGATACCTTGACCAGGCAGGGCTATGAAGAGCGCTACACGCCGTTCATGGTCAAAGAAGAAGTGGTCTACGCCTCTGGACAGCTGCCAAAATTCGGTGACAATCTTTACCACGATATTGAAGAAGATTTCTGGTGGGTTCCCACCGCCGAGGTTCCGCTGACGAGTCTGCACAAGGACGAGATCCTGGAAGAAAGCGCTTTGCCGATCTCTTATACCGCTTATACACCCTGCTTCAGAAGAGAGAAGATCAGTGCTGGACGGGAAGTTCGCGGCATTAAACGCGGTCATCAGTTCGATAAAGTCGAGATGTATGTCTTCTGCCGGCCCGAAGACTCAGAGGAACAGTTCAAACGCCTGCTGGCTGACGGGGAACGCATCTGCCAGCTGCTGGAATTGCCCTATCGGGTTAGCAACCAATGCACCGGGGATCTGGGTTTTGCCGCTGCTTACACCTCCGATATCGAAGTCTGGGCAGCCGGCTGCCAGGAATGGCTGGAGGTCTCTTCAATCTCCAATACGCGCGATTTTCAAGCTCGCCGGGCTGCCATCCGTTATTACCCGGAAGGGGGCAAGAACACCCGCTTTGTGAACACCCTGAACGGTTCGGGGTTGGGTCTGCCCCGGGTGCTGATCGCTGTGCTCGAAAACAATCAGCGCGAGGACGGCTCTGTGGTCGTGCCCGAGGCTCTCTATCCCTGGATGGGCGGCATTGAAGTCATTGAGCCTTGATCCTGATGATGAGACCTCGGAGGTCCTTTAGATCTCCGAGGTTAAAACTATGCCTAACTGGCTGCATCTTTCCCTGAACGTTCTCATTTACCTGATCATGGCTGTCGGCCTGGTCGGGATGATCATCCCCATCTATCCCGGGGTGGTGATCATCTGGGCTGCTGCCCTGATCCACGGCCTGATCACCGGATTTGCGTCCCAGGAGATCTGGGTCCTGGTCCTGCTCACGGCTCTGATGATCGCCGGCACCCTGGTCGACAATGTTCTGATGGGCGGCAAAGCCCGCCAGGCAGGCGCCAGCTGGACCTCGATTGCCGGCGCCTTGCTGGCCGGAATAGTCGGCACTTTTGCCGTTCCTCCCCTGGGCGGGATTGTAGCCGCACCCACTCTGCTGTTCTTGCTGGAGTATGCCCGGTTGCGGGACAGCCAGGCCGCCTGGAAGGTCACCAAAGGCCTGCTTTCGGGCTGGGGTTTGTCCTTTGTCGCCCGCTTCCTGATCGGCCTGCTGATGATCGTCATCTTTGTGGTCTGGGGAGTGCGCTGAACTGCGCAAGTTCCCTGCCAGCTCCGCTATTAAGGTTTACAATTAACATGACCTAGGTCCGACTCCGAAGGGTAAGGTCCCTGCCTGCTCGGTCGGGCTCACAGCAGTTCCTTTCAATCCCCTTTCGTCAATCAATTCAAGAAAAGCTGGTCGCCAGGAGCGGCTGCTATTCGATACCCCTCGCTGTTGTTCACTAGTTAACTCCATAAGGGAGGAAAGATGAACTATAAAACCTTGAGTCTTATCAAAGGCATTGTCTGCTTGGCATTTGGGCCGGCTCTCCTGATCCTTCCCGGATTCGTGCTGTCGCTATTTGGGTTGGAATTAGGGCCCGCCGCCAGCCTCACAGCCCGGGAATATGGGGCGGCACTGCTTGGCAATATGCTGCTTGCGTTCCTGTCCCGGAAAGCGGGACCGTCGCCGCTGCGTAAAGCGATCATCTGGGACCTGTTCATTTATGATCTGGCTGCCCTGGTCGCCATCGGAATTCTCCAAATCCAGGGCTTGATGAACCTCTTGGGTTGGGGAATTGTCTTTATCTACCTGTTCTTCTCGGTTGGATACGGATATTTCTTGCTGCCAAAGCGATCCCCTGCCATCTGAATCATGCCGCTCCTGGTCTGATCGATCCACCTTCGAGGCCGATCGGCCTCATAGGTTATCCATTTTAATTGACACTCTCCCCTCCATCATCTACACTTAAACTAACAAACAGGAGAT